>NZ_BLRL01000010.1 GCF_015082335.1 Moritella sp. F3
GGTGCCCGAACCCGGAATTGAACCAGGGACACGAGGATTTTCAATCCTCTGCTCTACCAACTGAGCTATTCGGGCAATGGAGCGTCATTAAATAGAATTTAGGCCGACCCGTCAACTGTTTCGCCTTGTTTAATCAAAAAAATACCCATTAAGCCTAGGTGCTGTCTGATTAATCAGCAATAAGTGTGTTTTGTTGACGTTTAATGGCTAGGTTGATGTTTAATGACTGAGTTGACGAAAGTGACTGTTTACCGCAGACACATAGTTCTTTATATCGCGACGAGACTGAGCATTAGTGAAACTTTGGTACACCTCATAAGAAGATAAGTCATTTATGATACGAAATGCCTCTTTTTTGTTCTTTGAGAAAGTTTGCAGCATATTCTGAGGTCCGGCAATATAACTTGCCAGCATGGCATAGTAGCGAGATTTCGGGTTTTTAATCTCTTTAAGGTACTGCTTGTCTAATAAAGTTAAATAACTCACGCCAATATCTAGATTGTTGGCGTTATTAAACAACCAGTTTGGTTGTGGCTTAAAGGGATATTGCTTTTGTTGATGGAAAACATCTTCGCCAATCGAGCTAGATATTTGCATTAAACCAATGCGACCATTCCTGTTGAGTGCATAGGGATTAAATAAACTGTCGACTTGGATCATCGCTGTGATGGTGTTTTTATCGATGCTATAACGTCGAGCTGCTTGATTAATCAGGGCTTGATAGCGCTGTTTACGGATTTGAGTATGATTGCTGGTGAGCGCAAAAGACACGCTAGTGACATTATTGCCATTTATCGTCACTTGTTTACTTTTATGCTTAATTAAGTAGTTAGCATAACGTGACGCGCGCCAATGCCACTTCATTACCTTGCCGTCGTTGTCTTTCACTTGCTGGTATAGAAAAGGCGTGCCTTTAATTTCAGATGTGTAGCTGTTATAAAAATCGGTGTATTTAGGCTGCAGGGGGGCGAGTAGTGTATATTCAATCGCTTGCTTGAGATACTGCGGGCTATTTTGTTGTTCTAGCGTCTCGACACGCACGCTACCTTGCTGGAAATCGATAATTGCACGGCTACGGTAGTCATTGGTGTATTTGATATAACGGTAATTGCTTGAGAATGCAGTATTGTTATCGCCCCAGAGGTTGGTTACTTCGCTGCGATAGTTATTTTTGAGAGTGTGCAGCGCAGTATTGTCTTTTTCGTTGGACTTTGCTGTTTTGGCGCGATAATTCGGTTGCTGATAAGAAAGGCGTTCTAAGGCTTGCGTGTTGTTATTGAGCGCGGCGAGTTCGACGGAGTGCTGATAGTCACTCATCGAGCAAGCTGCTAAAACACTGCAACTGACAGCGATTAATAGTATGCGGAATATAGCCATAGGGTGATTGGTTCTTTGGGTTGGAAATTTGCCTAGCGTTAGGAGCCCGCGCTAGGCAATAGGAATTAAGCTTTTGGGGTAAAGCCTTCAATGATTACGTCTTGACCTTCAAACAGGTACTTAACCATTTCTTGTTCAAGAAATATGCGATCATTTTCATCCATCATGTTTAATTTTTTTTCGTTTAGCAGCATAGTTTGTTTTTGCTGCCATTCAGACCATGCTTCTTGGGAAATATGATCAAAAATACGTTTGCCTACTTCACCTGGATAAAGTTGAAAACGTAAACCTTCCGCTTCTTTTTGTAAGCGTGTGCAGAAAACCATTCTAGCCATGTTATGCCTCTCTCAATGCTTGAGATGTTAATAATTTTTTAGTTGCAGCTGCTAATCCCACAGTTGCCGGTTGCTCTATGTTATACCAAAGAGTCCCTTCCGATTCCATTATTTGCGTACTTGTTGTGGCTTTTATTTCCACTAACAAGGGACTGATATCCAGATGGAAGTGGCTGAAGGTATGTCTAAATTCGGCTAATTCTTGCGTGCTAAATTCACTGATACCAAATTGCGCCAGTTGCTCTTCGAGTGATAATTTGTCATCACGTTCAGGGAAACACCATAATCCGCCCCAGATGCCAGTCGGTGGTCGTTGTTGTAAACACAGGCTTGAACCTTGTTTTAACAGCAGCATTTGTACTGTGCGTACCGGAATGGTCTTTTTCGGTTTCGGTGTTGGGAATGCAGTAGGCGTGCCCATCGCACGGGCTTTGCAATCCTCATTCACGGGGCAAATATCACAGTCTGGTCGGCTGCGGGTACAAACCGTTGCACCGAGATCCATCATCACCTGATTATAATTAGCGGTCTGTTGTACTGGCGTCAGCTCTTCAGATAGCGCCCATAGGGTATTTTCGACAGCTTTTACCCCATACCAACCTTCAATCGCGCCCCAGCGGGTTAATACGCGTTTCACGTTACCATCTAAAATTGCGTGCGGTTGATTTAATGATAATGACAATACCGCACCGGCTGTTGATCGGCCAACACCAGGCAGTGCTAATACTTGTTCAAATTCGGTTGGGAATATCCCCTGATATTCATCACGAATTAATTGCGCGGCTTTATGTAAGTTACGGCCACGAGCGTAATAACCTAAACCAGTCCATAAATGTAAAACCTCATCGATGTGTGCATTTGCTAAATCAGTCACGGTAGGGAATTTTTCCATGAATGTGGTGAAGTAGGGGATCACGGTACTGACTTGGGTTTGTTGTAACATCACTTCACTTAACCATGTAGGGTAAGGGTCGTGGTGCAGTTCGTTAGGTAAGTTATACTGCTGCCAAGGCAAATCTTTGCGGCCAAAGTCTTTAAACCAAGCAAGTACCCGCGGGGCAAATGTGTCTTTATTATTTTCTAATAGCGATGTCATCGGGTATTTTTAGCAATTATGAGCAAATTAGGCTGAAATTATGCCACACAAAACTTGCCAAATTCAGCTATCTTTGGATAATGCCCGAATTAACAGATAAATTTATATAGATTATGGCGATTAACCTGTCATAACGGCGACTGGATAAAAAATGACTGAACATAAAATAACTGAGCATAAAAGAATAGCAGAACCTGAATTAACAGAAGACGGTAAACGCATCCGTAAAGTGAGAAGTTTTGTTTTACGTGAAGGACGTTTAACTAAAGGCCAGGAAGCCGCGATGACAGATTTTTGGCCAACGATGGGCCTAGATCATGACATGGGCATGTTAGATTTTGCTGAGGTGTTTGGTAACGATAACCCAGTAACATTAGAAATCGGCTTTGGTATGGGCGCATCTTTAGTTGAAATGGCTGCCGCTTCTCCAGAGAAAAACTTTATCGGTATCGAAGTACATTCACCAGGTGTTGGCGCATGTCTAATGGCTGCTGGCGAACGTGGTGTAACTAACCTACGTGTATTCTGCCATGATGCTGTTGAAGTATTAGCGGATTGTATTGCTGATGGTAGCTTAGCTGGCATGCAATTATTCTTCCCTGACCCGTGGCACAAGACGCGTCATCACAAACGTCGTATCGTACAAGCTAGTTTTGCAGAAAGTATTCGCCAAAAACTTAGCTTAGGTGGTATCTTCCATATGGCTACAGACTGGGAAAACTATGCCGAGCATATGATTGAAGTAATGGCTGTTGCACCAGGTTATGCAAACACTGCTGCAGAAGGGAACTTTGTTCCACGTCCTGATTGGCGTCCATTAACTAAATTCGAACAACGTGGTCACCGTTTAGGTCACGGCGTTTGGGATATTATTTATAAACGTACTAAGTAAATTCGAGGTAATAATGGCTACAAATCGTAATCGTCGTCTACGTAAGAAACTACGTGTTGATGAATTTCAAGAGTTAGGTTTTGATCTGTCTTGGGATTTTGTTGAAGGTACAACTGAAGACCAAATTGACGCTATCTTAGATGGCTTAATTGCTGAAGTTATTGATCCAAATAAACTGGCTTTTGCTGCTGACGGTAATTTAGAGTGGGACGGTATGATCTGTACTGAAACTCATGGTAAATGTACTGAAGAGCAACGTGAGCAAGTTAAGACTTGGTTAGAAGCAAAAGGTGTTCAAAACCTTATTGTTAGCCCGTTATTCGATTTATGGTACGGTGAAGAAGGCATATAAGCCACTTCATTAATCCCTGAAACCGACTGTTCGTTCAGTACCATTACTGACGCAGTCGGTTATTTGTTATCTTACTTCTGCACACTGATAACTTATTTTTCCACTTTGTTCCCGCTTCTATAGCACTTCGAACACCTCATTTAAGACAGGTTATTTATGCTTTCTAACGCATCTCTAGAAGAATTGCTCGACGTTGTTCGTCCGTTAATTGGTGAAGGTCATGTAGCCGATTATATTCCTGCGTTAGCGAACGTAAATCCCAACCAGTTGGGTATTGCTGTGTGTATGGCCAATGGTGACGTGTTTACCGCGGGTGATGCGAACGAGCGATTTTCGATTCAAAGTATCTCGAAAGTCTTTGCGCTAACCGCTGCATTGACGCGTTTCTCGGAAGATGAACTGTGGACTCGAGTGGGAAGAGAACCCTCTGGTCAAGCATTTAACTCGCTGATCCAGTTAGAATTTGAAAAAGGTAAACCGCGTAACCCGTTTATTAATGCGGGTGCATTAGTGGTGGCTGATATGTTGCAAAGCCGTTTGTCGGCACCTAAGCAACGCATGTTGGAACTATTACGTAAATTGGCAAACTCTACTGATATTTATATTGATCATGATGTGGCTAATTCTGAATTTGAGCACATGGCACGTAATGCGGCGATCGCTTATCTGATGAAGTCTCACGGTAATTTTAACAACGATGTTGAAACCGTTTTACAGAGCTATTTTAGCTATTGTGCGATCAACATGAATTGTGTGGAACTGGCGACTGCATTCTCCTTCCTCGCTAAAAGAGGCTTACCTTGCCATCGAAATAAAAGTTTGGTTAATGAGCGTTGTACTCGACGTCTGAATGCCTTGCTGGCTACATGTGGTTTGTATGATGAATCAGGTGATTTTGCTTTCCGCGTTGGCATGCCAGCTAAAAGTGGTGTGGGTGGCGGTATTGTTGCCGTTATTCCAGGTGAATTAACCGTTTGTGTGTGGTCACCAGAACTGAATGAATCAGGTAATTCACTGGTAGGAACGGCAGCGTTAGAGCTGTTTAGTGAACGTTTTGGTCATTCTATATTTTAACGTTAACGGCTGCTGAGTGTGGCTGTTATGGATTGAATCTAAGTCATTAAGATAGCAAAAGGGGCGCAATAATTGATTATTGCGCCCCTTTTCTTTTAATCGAGTATCGCTAATTAGATAAATAGGTCAAACAAGCTATTGAGATAACGATGACCGAGTTGGGTTACTTGCCAATGTGTTGCAGTTTCAGTTAATAAGCCTTTTTGGATCGCCGTCTTAATTTGTTCACTTACCGTCGATAATGGTAATCCGGTAAAATCACAAAAGTCTTGTTTCGGTGTCGCTTCAATTAAGCGAAAACGATTCATAAAGAACTCAAATGGCAGTTCGTCTTGCTCAACAACGTGTTCATTGTCTAAAAATGATTTATCAGCGTCCATATAACCACGAGGATGCTTTACTTTGCTACGGCGAACTATCTGACCGGTTTCTGGTTCTGTTAGCTTACCGTGCGCGCCACAGCCAATACCGATATAGTCACCAAAACGCCAATAGTTTAAGTTATGCTGACATTGCTTACCGACTTTGGCATATCCCGATATCTCATATTGTTCATAACCGGCTTCACTGAGCAATGCATGGCCTTGCTCAAAAATATCCCAGAGAATATCTTCATCCGGCAAGGTCGGCGGCTTAGAGTGAAATTGGGTGTTCTGTTCAATGGTTAGTTGATACCAAGACAAATGCGGAGGCGCAAGTTCAACCGCTTTGTTTAAGTCATATAACGCATCGTTAAGATCTTGATGCGGTAGACCGTGCATCAAATCTAAATTGAATGAATTGAGTGCTGATTCAGTGGCAATATTCGCTGCGCGGATCGCTTCATCAGGATCGTGAATACGCCCTAATAGATTGAGTTTTTCAGCTTGTAAACTTTGCACACCAATGGAAATTCGATTAACACCTGCAGTGACATAACCGTGAAAACGATCGGCTTCGACAGTGCCTGGATTGGCTTCCATGGTGATTTCGATATTGTCACTAAATGGGATCATCGCTTCAACCCCATCGAGTATTTGACCAATACCTTCAGCGCTAATTAAACTCGGCGTGCCGCCACCAATAAAGATCGAATGTAATGATCGTTGGAATACCCGTGGTAATTCACTGCGTAGATCTGCAAGCAGATCGGCAATGTATTCAGCTTCCGGGATCTTGCCTTTTTGGGTATGTGAATTGAAATCACAGTACGGACACTTTTGTACACACCAAGGAATATGCACGTACAAGCTCAGCGGCGGTAAACGCATCGATA
This sequence comes from Moritella sp. F3, assembly GCF_015082335.1. Classification (NCBI taxonomy): domain Bacteria; kingdom Pseudomonadati; phylum Pseudomonadota; class Gammaproteobacteria; order Alteromonadales; family Moritellaceae; genus Moritella; species Moritella sp. F3. The sequence goes on from NZ_BLRL01000010.1 coordinate 6,382, forward strand.
ATACTGAATCAGTTGCTGTCGTTAGTGGCTCTGTCATTAGCGGAGTAACCATTATAGTGCTGTTAATCGTGCAGCTAATCGAGTTTGTTGTTCGTGCATTGCCGCGAGCAATGCAGTCAGAGCTTGACCACGATGACTTAATTCACTCTTACGTTGTTTAGTCAGTTCTGCTGATGTGCAGCCTTCTGACTCAACAAAGAAAATTGGATCATAACCAAAGCCGTCTTCACCACTTGGTTGCTCGGTGATGACACCATCCCAAGTACCGTGACAAACAAGTGGCGTAGGATCTTCGGCATGGGTCATATAAACCAATACACAATGGAATCGAGCTGTACGCTGGGCTGTCGGTACACCTTTAAGTGCATCTAATAACTTTAATAAATTATCACGATCGCTAGCATCAACACCGGCATAACGTGCCGAGTAGATACCTGGTACACCTTGTAAGGCATCAACCGCTAAACCAGAATCGTCAGCAATTGCAGGTAATCCTGTTAATGTTGCCGCGTGTTTAGCTTTGATAATGGCATTTTCAATAAAGGTGGTGCCAGTCTCATCAGCTTCAACAATATTGAAATCACTTTGTGGAAGCACTTCAAGACCAAACTCAGCAAGTAGTGCTGACATTTCACGAACTTTGCCTGGATTACCAGTAGCGAGAACAACTTTAGACATGGTGCGCCTTATTATTTAAAAACTATTAAAAATAGTGATTTATTAAAGAGAGTTAAAAAACGATTGATTAAATGAACGCTGGCATCGCGCTATCATTTAATCATCGTATTCTTATTTGCAGTCCGGTTATACAGGATTGCTGATCATGGATAAAGCTTAATCAACATAAAACCCTTGTTGAAATTTTAGCTCTTGGGTTTGATTGCCACTGCTTAAGGTAACCTTGATACGGTAGGTTTCTTCATTACGGTGCGGTACTTCTGCGATGTAGTAAATTGCATCTTGTTCACGTATTTCACGCACGTCTAGTTCTCGAATATTACCCAGTAAATTACGCGCAGTAACCGTCATTTTAACCGATTGCGCTTTTAATGAATCGCTATCGAGTACTGAAATATTAATAATACCCAAGTATTTGCTGCGGTCGATATCATATTCAGAAGCAACGTCAGCAGTTAAGAACGTGCTTGGGAAAGCAATGTAATGTACATCCCAATCACCGAGTTTTTGCATTTGTTCCGCATTGGCAGCTGCTGAGATAAGTAAGGTCATTGAGAGTAATAAAGATTTGAATAATGCTGGCATGTGAGCTCCTTAAAAGGTTAATGCAGAGACTGGCTCTGCATTAATTTAGCGTTACTAATGGAATAATAGTACTAAAATGGCATTGCGATACTAGAAGGGAATACCAGTAAGGTCACCAATTAGGATTTGTAAAAATTGTAGACCTAAAATTGCCACTAGCATAGATAGGTCAAGACCACCGATCGCAGGGATAATGCGACGGATTGGCGATAAGATAGGCTCACTTAATTGTGATAATACACTTTCAACTGGGCTGTTACCTTGGCTAACCCAGCTTAAAATGGCACGTAAAATTAATACGTAGAATACCAAGCTAAAGCATTGTTTAACCAATTTGATGGCAGCGAAAATCAGTACATCTTGGATTGGTGCTACAGCCCCTGTTTGTACTCCGAATAAAGTGTAAATCATCGCACAGGCGACTGCGTAGGCAAATACCACTGATGCTAAGTCTAAGCCACCCAAGCTTGGGATCACACGGCGTAATGGTCGTACAACAGGCTGTGTTGCTTTAACAATAAACTGGCTCATTGGATTATAAAAATCAGCACGAGCGAGTTGTAACCATACGCGTAGCAGGATGATTAGGATGTATGTTTCAAATAAGATACTGACCAAAAAGTTAGCCGCGTTCATAAATTACCCTTTAAGTTAATGGTGAACTGCTTATTTGCATTAAGCAGTTCCAGTCAGATTAGAGACGCAACAGCATTATGCGGTTGTGTCTGTTCATTAAATCAATTTATTAAAATAGTTTTTGCATTTCTTCTGCGCGAGAAACCGCAGCCTGCATCGCAGCGTTCACTGTTTCACGTAGGCCTTGTTCTTCGAAAGTGCGGATCGCTTCAGCTGTCGTGCCACCTTTTGATGTTACATTTTGGCGTAATGTAGCTAAATCAATGTGCGGATTCTGGATGACTAATTCAGCCGAACCTGCCGCTGCCTGTTGTACTAATTCTCTCGCTTGTTGTTGCGAGAATCCCATGTTGATAATGCTTTCTTGCATGGCTTCCATAAACAGGAAGAAATACGCTGGTGAACTACCTGTCGCGGCAATAATGGTATTTAAATCCGCTTCATTATCAACCCAACAGGTTTTACCAACGGCCATCATGACTTGGTCAATCGTTTTGATATCTTCATCTGACACTTCTGGTGATGGGAATAATCCAGTCATGCCTTTTTGTACTAATGCTGGTGTATTCGGCATCGTACGTACGATAGGTTGGTTGTCAGCGAGTAAACTCTGTAAACGTTCAACGGTGACACCCGCAGCAACGGAAACAAATAACTTACCGCGATAATCGCTACTCTGCTCTGCTAGGTGAGAGCAAACGTCGGCCATTAATTGTGGCTTGACGGCCAGAATAATAATATCGGCTTCAGCGACTGCAAAGTGATTATCTTGCGTGGTATTAATCGCAAATTTTTCTTCGAGTACATCTAAGCGTGTACGTGTCGGACTTGCTGCATAAATTAACTCAGCAGGATAACCATCTGTGATCATACCGCCGATAAGGCTGCTCGCCATATTTCCTGCACCGATAAAGGCGATTTTTTTATTCGTGATCATGATTGTTTAATTCCTTATACGTGATTATTAGTGTCTAATTCCATAGACGCTGAGTGATCAGCCGCGCGCACCAAAAATGGCAGTGCCTACACGTACCATGTTGCTGCCTTGCGCAATAGCAAGTTCCATATCGTTGGTCATGCCCATCGATAGCGTATCTATTTGGTTATATTGGTGCTGAAGTGATAAATACAATGATTCAAGCTGGTTAAATTGTGATTTTAGCCTATCGAGATCAGTTGTTTTTTCTGGGATAGCCATGATCCCACGTAATACCAAATTGGGTAATAGGGTCACTTGCTCTGCGAGCTGTCGTGCTTGCTCTAAGTTCGCACCTGATTTACTGTCTTCAGCACTGATGTTGACTTGAATACAGACATTCAATTTTGCCATTTCAGTAGGACGTTGATCATTGAGTCGCTGCGCTACTTTTAAGCGGTCGATACTTTGCACCCAATCAAAATGCTCGGCGATTGGGCGGGTCTTATTTGATTGAATGGGACCAATAAAATGCCATTCAATGTCGTCATAACGACCGTCTTGCTGCAGGTAAGTGATCTTTTCTATCGCTTCTTGCAGGTAGTTTTCACCAAATTTACGTTGCCCGAGTGCGTAAACCGCCATCACTTGTTCGACGGGTTTGGTTTTACTTACTGCAAGCAGGTTAATTTCAGACCTTTTTTTGCAAGATGTGCTTGCCGCGTTGTCAATTTGAGCTAGAACCTGTTGTAATCGTGTTGATATACTATTCATGATGTTACTTGCAAATGAGGTTAAAAAGAATATGGATGTTACAGAGTTACTTACATTTAGTGTAAAGCATAACGCATCAGATCTACACCTTTCTTCGGGTGTACCACCGATGATCCGCGTAGATGGTGATGTACGTAAAATAAACTTACCTGCTTTTGATGCTAAACAAGTACATGCGCTGATTTATGACATTATGGATGATAAACAACGCAAAGACTATGAAGAACATTTGGAAGTCGATTTTTCTTTTGAAATTAATAACGTCGCTCGTTTCCGTGTGAATGCATTCAACCAACACCGTGGTCCAGCAGCAACGTTTCGTACTATTCCCAGCGAAATAAAAACCATGGCCGAGTTAAGTGTACCTGATATTCTGCATGACTTGGTTAACCTACCACGTGGTTTAGTCTTGGTGACCGGGCCGACTGGCTCTGGTAAGTCGACGACACTGGCAGCGATGGTTGATCATATTAATGAGCATCAGCATAAGCACATTTTGACTATCGAAGATCCGATTGAATTTGTACATCAGAATAAAAAAAGCTTGGTTAATCAGCGTGAAGTATTCCGCGATACTAAAAGTTTTAATGCCGCATTACGTTCTTCATTACGTGAAGACCCGGATGTTATCTTAGTGGGGGAGATGCGAGACTTAGAAACTATCCGCTTAGCATTAACAGCGGCTGAAACCGGACATTTGGTATTTGGCACCTTGCATACAACCTCTGCGGCGAAAACCATTGACCGTATTGTCGATGTATTCCCAGGACAAGAAAAAGACATGGTGCGATCTATGCTGTCCGAGTCACTGCGTGCGGTAATTTCGCAGACGTTATTAAAACGTACTGGTGGTGGCCGTGTCGCTGCCCATGAGATCATGCTTGGTACACCTGCGATCCGTAACTTGATCCGTGAAGATAAAGTCGCGCAGATGTATTCGGTGATCCAAACCGGTATGATGCACGGCATGCAAACATTAGATCAATCATTACGTGAATTGGTTAATATGGGTATTGTCTCGACGGAAGAAGCGCGCATTAGAGCGGTTGATCAACAAAGTTTTTAAATATGAATAAAAGTTTTTAAGGATGAATAACATGGGAATGCTACCACAACTCTTCAGTGCGATGAAAAAGCTCGAAGGCTCTGATATGTATATTTCTGCGGGTATTGCGCCAACAGTGAAAGTACACGGCTCATTACGAGCAATATCAGAGCATAAATTAACATCAGAGCAGTCGCTAGCCTTGGTTAAAGAAGCGATGTCTGAAGATGAATACGCCTCTTTCTGCAAGACTAAAGAGTCTAATTTTGGTCTGTTTTTCCCCGATATTGGCCGTTTCCGTGTTAGCGCATTTTGGCAATTAGAAAAAGCCGGTATGGTGATCCGCCGGATTGAAACTGACATTCCGGCGATGGATGACTTGTACCTGCCTGCCGTGTTAAAGCAGACTGCATTAGAAAAACGTGGCCTCGTGCTCGTTGTTGGTGCGACAGGCTCGGGCAAGTCGACGACGCAAGCTGCAATGGTGGGTTATCGTAATCAAAACTCATCGGGGCATATTTTAACGATTGAAGATCCGATTGAGTTTGTCCACGAACATCAAAATTGTATCGTTACTCAGCGTGAAGTGGGGATTGATACCGAGTCGTTTGAAGATGCACTTAAAAGTTCATTACGTCAGGCACCTGATGTGATATTAATTGGTGAGATCCGTTCGCAAGAAACCATGGAATTTGCCTTGGCGTTTGCTGAAACGGGGCATTTATGTATGGCCACGTTACATGCCACCAATGCCAACCAAGCTATCGATCGTATTTTGCACTTAGTACCAAAAGAGAAACATGCGCAGTTGTTATATGATTTGTCGCTTAACCTGAAAGCGATTGTTGCGCAGCAATTAATTCCCGTACAAGGGGGCACCAGTCGTCGCGGTGTATTTGAAATATTATTGAACAGCCCATTAGTGAGTGAATTGATCCGTAAAAATGAGCTGCATAAAATTAAAGAAATAATGACGAAGTCAGTCGAGTTGGGGATGCAAACTTATGATCAAGCGTTACTAGCGCTTTATGATAGCAGCATGATCAGTTATACCGAAGCCCTGCATTATGCTGACTCACCTAATGATTTACGTTTAATGATCAAGTTAAATCAAGGTCAAGCGAGCAGTAATGGTATGCTTGATGGCATCACAATTGAAGCCTTGTAATCGTTACCGTTTATGAGCACATTTTAGTTTACGAACATTTCAGTTTAAGACAAGTAAGGAAGAGTTATGTTAATAGTGGTATCACCGGCTAAAACACTCGATTTTGAAACGCCGCCTGTTGTTAAGGAATATAGCCAAGCTGACTTAACGGTTGATTCGGCTGAGTTGATTGATGTTTGCCGTCAATTAACGCCTGTTGATTTATCTTCACTGATGAAAATAAGTGATAAATTAGCTGGATTAAATGCGGCTCGCTTTACTGAATGGTCGAGTGAATTCACCCCTGAAAATGCCAAACAAGCGGTATTTGCGTTTAAAGGTGATGTATACACTGGCTTAGACGCAGAAACGTTTACTGCTGATGACATGATATTTGCCCAGCAACACTTCCGTATTTTATCTGGATTATATGGTTTATTACGACCACTTGATTTGATTAAAGCATATCGCCTCGAAATGGGCACGAAGCTAGCGAATGGCCGTGGCACTAACTTGTATCAGTTCTGGGGTGATATTGTTACTGATAAAGTTAACGAAACACTGGCAGCACAAGGCGATAAAGTATTAATTAACTTAGCATCAAATGAATATTTTAAAGCAGTACAAAAGAAACGCTTAAAAGGCCGTGTTATTACACCGGTATTTAAAGACTGCAAAGCCGGTAAATTTAAGATCATTAGCTTTTATGCGAAAAAAGCCCGTGGTCTGATGGCGCGTTACATTATTGAAAATCAGTTAACAGATATTGAGCAGCTAACAGCATTTGATACTGATGGTTATTACTATTGTGAAGCGGAATCAACCGATATTGAATTGGTGTTTAAACGAGATGAAATATTTAAGTAATGAGCCTTGGGTTTACTGCTATAAATGGTTGTTATAAGTTATTGCTAATAAAAAAGGATATTCACAAGTGAATATCCTTTTTTTATCTACGCTTAATGTGACTTAACTGTATTGTTAAGTAGCTCAGTGACGAGATCACTCAGTCATGAATATACTTAAGCGATTAATCCCAGCCGCTATTTTTCTTACGACGGAAACTAATTGATGGAATAATTAATCCCGCAATTAAACCCGCTGCAAGAATAAGCGCACCAAGAATAATGAAACGGTGTTGCTCGTCTTCTTCTTTAGTATCTAGGCGAGTAGATAATTGCTCGTTCTCTTCACGTAAACGTACCGCTTCTTCAGTCAATGCCGTATTTTCGGCTGTCAGAGAGTCGATGTTATTCGCTTGAGCAGCGATGCCTGCTTGTTTTTCAGCAAGCTGATCACGATTAGCATTCGTTAATTCAGCCATTGCCGCTGAATTTTTACTATTGATTTTTGCTAATGCTTCTTTCGTTTTTGCCAGTTCAGCTTGTAGCTTAGGCGCACGAATTTTTAAACTAACCTGGCGTGACAGTGAAGCACCGTCAATCCAAGCTGTTTTATTCTTATCTGTGGTGATTTGCACATAGTTCGTGCCAGCATTAGTTTGTAAGTAGGTTACCGCTTCGCCAGCTTTAATTGTGCCGATGATACGGTATTGAGTCCCCGGGCCTGAGTGCATAAAAATAGACACGTCGTCACTGATGTAACGTGTTTCTTTCGCAAAGCTCGATAAGCTAACGAGTGTTAGCAAAGTTGCTATAATGAGTTGTTTAATCTTCACAAGATGTCCTGTAGACGAAATATTCTGATAAGCATAGTAAGTATAAAATTGGATTTCGACAAGCCTCAGATACCATTTACCGTCAGAAAATAGAAATTTAATGGATTTACAAAAAAGGCCATCAATAAATTGATGGCCTTTTAATAATAATCTAACCAATTACACTACAAAGATAGCTTCTAAGATCTTGTAGAAGATAATTGATAAGATTGCACCCGCAGGTAAAGTTACAATCCAAGATACTACGATTGTTCTTACTACATTTAGGTTCAATGCCGCGATACCACGCGCCATACCCACACCCAGCACGCCACCCACAAGGGTTTGCGTTGTTGAGATAGGTAAACCTGAGCCAGATGCAATAACAACGGTTGTTGCTGTCGCTAATTGCGCTGCGAAGCCACGGCTTGGTGTTAGCTCGGTAATGCCGGTACCAACGGTAGACATTACTTTATGACCCATAGTCGCTAGACCAATCACAATACCTAAACCACCCAGTGGTAAAATCCACCAGGTGATCTCAGCTTTTTCAGCAATTTCGCCACCGTGCTCAACAATAGATACAACTGCTGCCAGTGGACCGATCGCGTTCGCTACGTCATTTGAACCATGCGCAAATGCCATTGCACAAGCAGTGATGATCATTAAGATACCAAACACTTTCTCTACGTTTGAGAAGTGCATGTCTTTATCATTGCTTGGGCTGTATTTCTGTTTGCTGATATACAGGGCACCAGCGATTGCAACAAGTAAGCTGATCACAGCTGAAGCAATAAGACCTTCAGTTGTTGTTAGGTGTAAACCTACGTGTTTCAGACCTTTTTTAATGGTTACCATTGCGATCACGAACGTTGTTAATGCCATATAAAAAGGCACATAACGTTTCGCATTAGCGAGTGGATCTTTGGTATCAAAAATGAGTTTTTGAATACTCATAAAGGTGACATAGGCGATGACACCGGAGAGTATTGGTGTGACAACCCAGCTCCCTACGATACCACCTGCTTTGCCCCACTGTACTGCTTCAGGACCAACACTAACTAGGGCAAAACCAACAATAGCACCAACAATCGAATGTGTTGTTGATACCGGCCAGCCAAAGATTGAAGCGATCATTAACCAAGTACCTGCAGCAAGTAGTGCTGAGATCATACCAAATGCTAAAGCATCTGGACGGTTAGTTTCTTTAAAGACCGCAAGGTCAACAATACCTTTACGTACGGTATCAGTTACTTCACCACCGGCTAAGTAAGCCCCGGCAAACTCAAAAACCATCGCAATAAGAATTGCTTGTTTTACTGTGAGTGATTTAGTTCCAACAGATGTGCCCATTGCGTTTGCAACGTCATTTGCACCAATGCCCCATGCCATGTAAAGGCCGAAGACTGCTGCCATCATCAATAGATAAGGGCCGTATGCTTGAATGATTTCCATTATTTATATACCTGTAGTGATCTTAATTACGCGCTAGCATGAGCTCAAGACGAGCGCCAACAGTTTCAGCTTGGTCAGCTAATCCGCCCACCCACTCTAAGATTTTGTAAAGGAACATAACATCAATTGGATTGTAGTTATTTTCGATTAAACGTAATTTTTGACGCAGTACAATTTGCATTGCATCGGTATCATCTTCGATACTATCGAGTTCGTTAATCATGTTTTCTACAAGGTCAACTTCGCGGCCTTTAAAGCCAGTTTCAATCAACTCATCTAGCTCATTAATGGCTTTCTTAGCCTGTGCCGTCGCGTCAATGCAACGTTTTAGATAAATTGTGAAGTCTTCAGCAATTTCAGCTGGAAGTTGCAAGTTGCGACCGATCATACGACCAGCAATATCTTTCGCACGATTGGCGATTTTATCTTGCTGAGTAAGTAGATCTAGCATATCGGTACGATCAACAGGCATGAAGATACCGCGTGGTAACTTCAAACGAATTTCACGTTTCAATACATCTGCATCTTTCTCACACTGAGATATTTGCTGACGAATGATTTCCGCTTTATCCCAATCTTGTTCTGCTGTTGCAGCAAAGAATGGCACTAACAATTCACAAGTCTCATGCACTTTCGTGATGTGTTCTTGTAACGGTGTAATCGGTGACTTAGCAAAAAGTCCTAAAATAGTATTTACTGGCATAGCCATAATCCATGTATGTGACAACAAGATGACACTTTTAAAGATGTCGCGAATGTTAAACAACTCTCAGGAGTTTGCAATATAAAAATTGCCTTATTCGTGATTGAATTAGACTAAAATCAATATATTTTTGTTTTTTACTGTAAATATTATTCACGAATTGAAGATTTAACCTTAGACAGCTTTTAAAATAATTGGTAAATTTTGTCTCTTAAAGTGCCGAGTATTTTATTTTATGACGGCATTATTTTATCGTTGATAAGTCTAGCGAGGCCAGATGAGTACGGAAGTTGAAATAAAATTTGTTGTTAAACCAGAGGTTAAATCACAATTAGCCATGCTACTCGCGGACTATGTGATAATCGAACAGGCTATTAAGCCTTTATCTAATACTTATTTTGATACAACGACATCCCAATTTCGTCAGTTTGATTTTGGTTTACGCACGCGAAAAAGTTTAAATTTTGCCGAGCAAACGATAAAAACGGCGGGTATTGTGCGTGGCGGGTTACATCAGCGCCCAGAATATAATTTACCTTTACTCGGCGATGTGCCGACATTAGCTGATTTCCCCGCTGAAATCTGGCCAAATGGTACTAATATCGCACAATTACAAGCGGATTTAGTGGATCTGTTTACCACCGACTTCGAGCGCACAATGTGGCATATTAAACTAGCCAATGACGCTGAAATTGAAGTGGTATTCGATCAAGGTATGGCGCGCAGTGGTGAGCAAAGTTACCCTATTTGTGAAATCGAACTTGAACTGGTACGTGGTGATATTACCGACCTGTTTACGCTTGCGCAGCAAATAACCCAATTAGGCAATGTACGCTTGGGCAATGTCAGTAAAGCCAAGCGTGGTTATCAGCTTGCGGGTCTTTATACGCCGAAGATTAAACCGCTGGCATTAAAGATGCCTACGCTTGCCTGCCAAGGCTTAAAAACAGAGAGTTTAACGGATATTTTTCTGGCGACACTAACGCAAAGTTATGCGCATTGGCAGCATCATGAACAACAGTATCTAGAAACACAGGACATTACTGCGCTTGCTGAAGTGGATGCCGCAGTAGCCTTGATCTTACAAACGATGCAAAGTTATGCCGCTATACTGCCTGATATCGATTTAAGCAAAGCAGAATTAGTGTGGTTACAGCAGCAATTATCTGCGGTGAGTTGTGCCTCTCAATTACATCAGGTAATGCTGACGAACGGTCAGTTTATGCGAAAGCTCCCTGAATATAAGCGTATTGGTAAAGAGCTAGAAGCACTGCAAACACGTTATGTTGATTTTACCGACATTGAAACGTTATTTAATAGCCCAAGATATGCCAGCATAATGCTGTCTGTTAGTCAGCTATTAAGCCAAGGCTTATCGAGTGTGAAACTCGATACAGCTAACGTATTATCGTTTGCCAATGCGCATTTACAAACAAGCTGGCAGAGTGTGCTTGATTCGCAATTGTCTGCACCGGTACTTACGTTGAGCGATTATTTAGGCTTGCAAGAAAAGCTGAGGCAGAATTTATTAATAGGGCATTGTTTTAGCCATCATTATCGACCAGAGCGCCGTGATAAATTTAGATTACCTTGGCAAGATATTTTACAGGGTATTGATGATCTCGCGATATTGCAGGTACTTATGGATGTTGCACAGCAGCAACCGCCAGCAATCACAGTGCAAATTGAAAAGCTAATATTACGTAAACAGCGTTCATTACTGGATGCGTTGGAACAGACGCGTCTACAAGCGTTAACGATGCGACCATACTGGTTAGAAGATTAAGACTAAGATATAACATGTAGAACGCAGCAATCAGGGGCATATGATGTCACTGATTGCTGAGCTCTAGGCCTAAAAGAGGCTGGCTATTCAGAAAACTTAACTAAATCTTCAATAACTAACTTCTTAATTTCTAGTTGTTGCTCTGGTTTTAAACCATACTTTTCAGCGAGCTCAACGTAATCTTGATTATTTAATGAAACGGTGAGGCGTGGTCTTTTGGGTCTTTTATTGACGCTTAAACCGAGAATATCTCGGATCTGTTCTGAGGGACTTAAGTTATGATCGAGTGCCGCTTTACGGATCTTGTATTGGATTTTTTCATCCATATCAAATGCCACTTGAACTGCTTTCATCGCCTTTTGTGATGATTGCCACTTTTCCGGTAATTCACGTGATTTAACCATCTTCAATCTGCCTTGTACTGTATTTATGCTATTGGCCAGTATCCTGTAATACTGTCATTACCCAGCTGTACGGTCAAGTACACATCTGTATCGCCAGTGTTATAAACCATAATATCGATTAGTTTGTTTTCTTTAGCATCATGTAAATGATAGAACTCAAATTGACGGCCTGGATTTTCATCGGCATATTGCGAAGGTGCAGAGGTTCTAAAGTCTGTTCTGTGGTGGTAACCAACCGTTGCAATATCTTGCTGGTAATAATGCTCAGCATGCCAATCACCTAAGGATACGGGCTGTTGACTTGGTAATTCCGTGAAACCGGCTTCAAATACATCACTGAATAAGTCTAAATCGAATAATTGTGATACTTCTTCACGGGTTAGTTCTAGGCTGAGTTGGAAATTGTTACGGTCGTGACCAGGCAATGTTAACCAAACATAAGTCTGTTGCTCACCTTGCAGTTTAAAACGTGGGTAGTGTTGGTGTTCAAACTCAAATGTTTCAATCGCGATCACTTCAAACTTTTGCTTACGCACTTCGCTCGGTAAAGTGAAACTGTCGCTAAATTCGATAATATCACCCAGAATTAATTTACTGACGTGATTGAGTTCGCGGGTTGGAGTTGCTGGTGCAGATTTTTTAAATAAATTTTTGAAGAAACTCATCATGGCTCCTAAAGTATTAAACCATTTAAGTGTTAAACCATTAAAAATTATGGTTTAGCAGAATGACAAATAGGAACAGCACGTGTTTCCACGGTGACTGCTCCTATTGGGGATTAACTGACTAACTAATTTATAACTCGATTAGTCGTTAAACTTAGCTATTTTGCTTGGCTTTCAAACGCTCTAGTACTGAGTTTGCGTTGCTTTGCTGTTGGCCAATACCGGCTTCAGCTAGTTTCGCTTTAAGTGATTGATCACTGCCTTCAGCATGTAGTTCATCTGCAGCAACCATACGATCATCAAAATCTTGCTGTTTTTGCTTGATACGCTCAAGTGAATCTTTTGCACTTAGCAGTTTTGAATTGCTTGCGCTAAAGTTGTCCGTGATTGCTGATGTCGCTTTTTGTACACTGTCAGTTGTCTTAACCATGGTTAATTGACGTTGGTGTTCAGCTAGCTGGCGTTCACTTTTCTTCACTAAATCTTTCAGTTTTGCTGCGCTGCTTGTAAAGCTATCTAGGTTTTGCTGCTGTTCGATAACTTCTTGCTCTAGTTGAGCAATTTTTTCAGCTACTTCTAATGCTAATGCTTCGTTGCCTGCATTTAATGCTTGTACTGCATAACCTTCGTGCTCAGTTAAGTTTGCTTTAACGCGTTCAAGTTCACGACTTGACTGCATTTGCTTCGCCATTACGTCAGTTAAATTACGTTTAGCGTTGGTTAAGTGAGTTTCTGCATCGCGAATTTCTTGTTCAAAGATACGCATTGAGTTTGCATCAACAATACCTTCACCTACTTCACGGGCGCCGCCGCGGATCGCGGTCATTATTTTCTTAAAAATGCTCATAAACTTCTCCTTCGAAGTAGGGTTAAACTAAATAATCTGATAATTCAGTAATAACTTCAAGACTGTTATCACTTAATACAACTAATTCGTGTTCGATATCGGCAATGGTTGATTGCACTGATAACGCGCCGTATACCACATACATATCGTCAATTTTAGCGAATGATGACAGTGGCATTGGAATGTTCAGCTCTAACATCGCTTCTAACATATCCACACGTTTTTCTGTTTTAACTTCGTTTTCGCCCCATAAATAAGCAATACAAAGAATTTGCTCATCGGTGACAGAAACAAAAATTGGAATTTCTTCACGACCTTCAACGTCGACACGTAGTACATCAACATCACCCGAAATAGGGGTGCAGTCAAACTTGTAACCAGTATCAGACTTGTCGCCAAGATCATTAAGATAATTTGCAATTTTATGTATGTTCATCTTGTTCCTTTTTGACATATTATGTCTAAGTGATATTAACTTTAAGCCTCAAGACATAATATGTCAAGTGGCTGATGCTTAATTTATATTATTTTATAATACTTATAGATAATCCGGTTACTTTATTTGGTGCGTAAACGGCGTGAAAGTTCACTGTCATCAATGAACTAAAATCTTAGCGCGCTTTAAAGCAGCGCCAAGGGATTAAATTAATAATGCTGTTAGGATAAAGGCGATTGATAAATTAATTGCCATATCCATCGCAGCGATGCCGACGTTATTTTGTAAATCCACTTCTTTATTAATATTCACGCCATTAAGAATAATTTTCTTGGCGATGATCGCTAAGATGGTAAAGGTGGTTAACATGACGAGGCTAAACAGCATCCACGATCCTAATGTTGTCATCAGACTGGCGCTATCATAATAGATATAATTGCTGGCTATCGTTACCGAGATCGCAACACTAATAAGGTAGCCGCCATGACGCAGGGCAACGGCAATATTATTGTCTTTAAAGGCTTGCTGCATTGTCGTGCCGAGATTACCACGTGAATAACGGTGTTCGCGGTAACGCGTCACCAATAGCATGATGGTTTGCGATATCAGGAAACCAGTGAAGATCGCAATAAAGGTAATTAGCTCTAAGCCTTCAGCCCAAACGAGTGTTGAACGAATGATTATCGCAGTAGCAATGGAGGCGCACGCATCGACAATCGCTACGGCGACATTACGCTCGGCAACTTCGGTATTTTTATCCAGTTTATTAAGCGATACACGGTCATGGATCCAACGCCCCAGTTTGATCAGTACTAATCCGGCTAACCCATAAAGGCTTATGCCGACTATTTCTAACGGCAAGGTTGCTGCTTTTTCCCCTGAAATTGCACCTGACAACACGATGCCTAAACCAAATGTAGCGCCAGCTAAACTAATACCAAAAGCAAAGTTATCGCGGGTGGCTAATTCATTAATGGTATCTATCTTGTCGACAGCGCCAGTAAAGAATCGCATGGCGGATAAAAGTACTAAGGCGATGATCAGATCTACGGCTAAAAATAGCAGTAGATCTGAGGATAGGATCGTTTCAAAAACTGACATTAAAGGTTACCTTCTTTTACGATTTTAGCTGCCATCATCGCTTACTAATGATAAGTTTACTAAATAAATTAATATCGCTAATTAATAGCATGTAAGGCATAGCCTGTCTAGATGTGCATTGTTGATATAAACAGCTGATATAATTTGTTAAATTAATTGGATCTCAAGCCTTAATTATATGGATGTCGTGTATGAGTACAGAATGTCAAATTGTTGATGTATTAGCAGATACTGGAAGTAGGTATTGGCAACGTTGGTGCGACCGCAATAGCGCTGATCTCGCATTATTATCAGCCGAGCAAATAGCCCAAACTCAGCGGGTATTTTCGTTAAGTGATTTCATTGCTGAAAGTTGTATTAACAACACTGGCTTACTTACCGATATTTGGCAGTCTGGTTTACTTTTACAGGCATCACGTACCGCGGAAGTTGAGCATCATTTAAATGCCCAGTTAACGGCTTGTGATTCAGAAGCAAACTTATTACGCACGGTTCGAAAATTTCGCCGCTTTCATATGTGTATTATCGCTTGGCGAGAGCTATTACAAGTTGCCGAGCTAACAGAAAGTTTAGCCCATACTTCGCATTTGGCCGATAGTCTGATTGAAGGTGCATTGGATTGGTTGTATCAATTACAGTGTAAAGAGCAGGGGACACCTGTTAATGCTGAAGGCGTCAAGCAACAGCTCGTTATCTTAGCCATGGGTAAATTAGGCGGTGGTGAACTTAACTTCTCATCGGATATAGACCTGATTTTTACTTACCCTGAAACGGGCGAGACAGTTGGTGCTGGCCGCAGCGTCGCCAATCAAAAATTCTTCCAACGCCTAGGGCAGCGCTTAATTGCCGCCTTGCATCAATTTACTGCTGATGGCTTTGCTTATCGTGTGGATATGCGTTTGCGTCCGTTTGGTGATTCAGGCCCCTTAGTCATGAGCTTTAATGCGTTTGAGGAGTATTACCAGAATCAAGGTCGTGACTGGGAACGTTATGCCATGGTAAAAGCCCGAGCGTTGGGGGGGAATGCCGAAACACGGGTTGAGCTAGAACAGATGTTACGTCCGTTTATTTATCGTCGCTATGTGGATTTTAGTGCGATTGATGCGCTGCGTAATATGAAAGCCATGATCAAAGCTGAAGTACGCCGCAAAGGTTTGAAGGATAATATCAAGCTTGGTAGTGGCGGCATTCGTGAAGTTGAGTTTATAGCACAGACCTTCCAGCTTATTCGTGGTGGCCGAGAACCAGTACTACAAATCAAATCGTTATTAGCGACCCTCAAAGTATTGCTGTCGATTGGCGAACTCTCGAATGAGAGTTATACCGTATTGACCGAAAGTTATTGTTATTTACGTAAAGTGGAGAATGTTCTCCAGCAGATTAATGATGCGCAAACTCAAACCTTGCCGCAGTCAGACTTAGATCGTAGCCGTTTAATTAGTGTATTAGATTATCCTGACTGGGAGCATTTCTACGTCGACGTTAATCAGGTGATGGCCAAGATCAACGCGGAGTTTAGTCAAGTTATTGGTAGTGATGACGATGATCATGAAGAATCTTTACCGTCATTAGATTTATGGCATTTAGAATTATCTGCCGATGAAGCGGTAGCCTTGCTTGCCGAATATGGTTTAGCCGAACAGGATGCGCAAACTTTTGCGCGTGACTTAATTCATTTTAAAAGTGATTGTGAACGCAAAGCGGTAGGACCACGTGGTCGCCAAACCATCGAGAAATTATTACCTAAACTATTATTTTCAATTCTTAAAGCGGATGATCCCGTGGCTTTATTCCCACGTATTATCGCGCTGTTATTGAAGATTTTAAATCGTACAGCGTATTTAGAATTGTTAGCAGAAAACGACTTAGCTTTAACGCAATTACTCCGCTTGTGTAGCGCCAGTTCGATGGTGGCAAAGCAGTTATCGACGCACCCAATCTTATTAGATGAGTTGTTGGTGCCATCGCACCTATATCATCCAACACCGTTACACCAATATCGCAGTGAACTACGTCAGTTTATGCTGCGTATTCCGGAAGAAGATCATGAACAGCAGTTAGAGGCCTTGCGCCAATTTAAGCAAACTCAATTACTGCGTATTGCGGCGACTGACATTGCTGGTGAATTAGCGCTAATGAAAGTCAGTGATCACCTTACCTGGTTAGCGGAAGCGGTGATTGATAACGTGGTTAATCTGGCATGGCAACAACTGGAAGAAAAACACGGTGTGCCACATAACGTTGTCGAAACGGGTGAGAAAGGCTTTGCTGTTGTGGCTTACGGTAAGCTTGGCGGTATTGAATTAGGTTATGGCTCGGACTTAGATTTGGTGTTCATTCATAATTGCGAAACCGCTGGCATGACCAATGGCGTTAAACAGATTGATAGTCGTCAGTTCTATCTGCGTCTTGCACAACGTATTATTCATATCTTTAGTACTCGCACTAGTACCGGCATTTTATATGAAGTTGATATGCGCTTACGTCCCTCTGGTAGCTCGGGTGTGCTAGCTTGTCCGGTATCGAGATTCTTAGATTATCAGAGTAAAGAGGCTTGGACGTGGGAGCATCAATCACTTGTCCGTACGCGTATTGTCTATGGTGATAAGCTGATCCAAAAACGCTTTAGCGAGGTGAAGCGCAGTATTATTGCTACTCCGCGTGATACCGCTGAATTGCAAAAACAAGTGGTCGAAATGCGTCTGAAAATGCGTAACCATTTGTTAAAAGTTACAGCTGATGAATTTGATATTAAACAGTCAGCGGGCGGTATTACTGATATTGAATTCATGATGCAGTATATCGTCTTAAATCATGCGGCTGAGATGCCGAAGATCCAGCTATGGCCTGATAATGTTCGTATTATTAGTCGCTGTGTGTCAGAGGGGCTTATTAGCGAAGAGTTAGGCTCCAACTTAACTGCCAGTTATTGCCAGATGCGTGATGAGATCCACCGTCTTAATTTACTCGGTAAAAAGGGCATCGTGGCGAATACAGCGTTTATTGCCCAGCGCAAAATCGTGACTGACTATTGGCAGCAGCTGTTTGCAGTTGAATAACCCCCCATTTCTAATTAGAAAAATAACTAAAGAAAGTAATTAAAAAAGCGCTTGATGCAGGGAATATGCTTCCAGTATCAAGCGCTTTTTTAGTTTTAGTTCTGGGCTACTGACGTAATGAATTACATCGTTAACTGTCAGCTATCGGCTTATTTATACAAGCTCGGCTCACCTTTTGGACGCGTTTTAAAACGGCGATGTAACCACATGTATTGTGGCACCTGTTCTAAAATGGATTGCTCACATTCTTTATTGCAGACCTTAGCATCTTCAATTTCATTGCCCGTAGGGAAGTTCTCTAAAGGTGCGCGAATCGTTAACTTATAGCGCCCATCAGGTAAGCGGCAAGAAGATGCTGGGTAAGTCTTGGTATTGCTACCCGAAGCAAACACGGTCGTACCCGTGATCGTACACGCTTTATCTACGGCGAAAAACGGCACGAATACACTTCGACGTGGGCCGTAGTCATGATCAGGTGCATACCATAATGGTTCACCTTCATCGAGTACGCGTAACATGCCTTTAATATCTCGGCGGTTGATTAAGCCTTTATTTGACAGTGTACGGCCACGGCATTGTAGATATTCCATCAATGGGTTTTTGTTCGGACGGTAGATTGCATAAGCAGGTCGTAATAAACCAAAAATACGCGCAGATATTTCTAGCGATAGGAAATGTGCGCCCAAGATCAACATACCATTGCCGTCAGCCTTAGCTTGGTCGATATGTTCTTGTCCTTCGATGACCATATTCTGTTTAATACGCCAATCTGGCCAGAACCAAGCGTTTGCAGTATCAATTACGGCTAACCCGGTATATTCAAAATTTTCTTTTGCTAGTGCTGTAATCTCATCCGCTGATTTTTCTGGGAAGCTTAAGGCGAGATTCTGCTGCGCTGTTTTTAGACGCTTAGGGATAATTCTCATGACCAAGCGACCTAATCCACGGCCCAATACATTCTGCACCTTGTTGGGTAACAAAGAAATAAACCACAACAAAGTGGCGGCCAATAGTAACGGCCAGTTTTTAGGGTGCAGGAAACTTAATTCAAACTTGGTATTTTCTTTGGTGACCATCGATTTTTCGACTTTACGATTGTTTGTCATTGCAATTCTCATTCGCGCGAGTTGATACTAGCTATATTAGTAATTACTTAATGTTAAGTTTTGATACTAAGTGCCTAATATGTATTTTTATTGATGTTCTGTTGCTGTTACAGTGGATTTTAGATATAAAAAAGGCGACTCAAATGGTCGCCTTAGTATTCTAGATAACGCAGTTATTTAGTTGCTCGTTTCTAACCCAGCATTAACTAAAATAATATCTTCAGCGTTCAACGTACCAGCGGCTTGTTTTAACTGTAACATACTAATGATGTAGTTATAACGTGATGCTGATAATGATTGCTTTGATTGGTATAAGCTTTTCGTCGCATTCAATACGTCGATAATCGTACGAGTACCCACACCAAAACCAGCTTCTGTTGCTTCTAGTGCACTTTCAGATGATTTAACTGTTTGTTCATACGCTTTAATAGAGCTTAATCCGGCCGTTACATTGTTGTAATAAGTACGAATTTGCGTTTGTACTTCACGACTCGCTTTGGTTAATTGTTCTTGGCTTGCTGTAACTTGATAAACAGCTTGTTTCTCTGTCGATGTTACTGCGCCACCTGTGTATAGCGGCATGCTAAATTCGATGCCTACATTAGCAGAAGAAACAGTGCTTTCGAGACCATCACCACCATTATTATAATCATCGCCATAACCAGTGTAAGCTGCGCCTGCATTTGCCACTAGGTTTAATGACATATTATCTGCAGAACTGGCTAACTCAACATTACCTTCAGCGATTTGCTTAGCAATACGTTGGATCTGAATTGATAAGTTTTGGTTGTTAGCAGTGTCTAACCAGTTATTACGTTGACCGTTTGGCGCTGTAGGGCTAAAACGGGCCGTATTAAGTGGTGAAATATCGGTATGGGTTAAACCAGTAATTTCAGTCAGAGACTCATAACTGTTCGCTAAAGTATTTTCAGCATTAATTACTTCTGCAACGGATAAATCAAACGTTGATTGTGCTTCTAATACGTCAGTTTTATCGGTTAGACCTACATTGTAGCGTTGCGTCGTTTGTTCTAATTGACGCTCTACCGCTTCTTTATTACGGTTAGAGAATTCTAGCGTATCGTTAGCGGTTAATACGCTAAAGTAAGCATTCGATACACGTAAAATCAGGCTTTGTAGCTCTGCTTGAACGGCTAATTCACTTTGTTCTGCCTGTTTCGCTGCTTGGCTAACATTGATGAAGTTACTTTCTTCATATAATGATTGGGTTAGACCAATACCCACGGTGCCTGTAAGTGCATTACGGTTAGCGGTGTCGCTTGCCGTTGTTGTATCGCTCGTAATACCGTAACCCAAATCAGCAGTTAGGCCAATTTGTGGTAAGTTTGATGCTTCTTGTTCAGTAATCTTCTCTAGTGCTGCATCACGGTTTGCTTGTGCTTCTAAGTAAAGAGGATCTTTGGTCAAGGCTTGTTCAAATATTTGCTGTAAATTATCAGCACTTGCTGAATGAGCAAAAAATGCCAGACCGCAGGCTAGAAGAATTTTATTAAACTTCATTAGTGGTTACCTTAAGTATAAATAGTTGCCGTTATGAGCTCGCATAACATATGTAATGATAACTGCTTAGTCAAATTAATAATTATCCAAAAAGGATAGTTAGATTAATAGAAGACGTTCATCTTATACTAGGCGTTATCTCAAAGCTCGAGTTTTAAACGTTGGATCAATAGCGATATTGCATAAATTAGTACAATTACTAGGAATTATCCTTAAACCTAGCTGCCCACATAGTATTCACCGTAACCCTTTATTATCAGTATATTTGAGGAGATGTAAATGAAAAGTCGAAAGTTAGAAATACAATCGGAGTATGATATTGCTGATATTGAGATCATAAACAAAGAACAGGTTTTTAATGGTTTCTTTAAAATTAACACTTATACCTTTAAACATAGACTTTTTTCGGGTGGATGGAGTAATGAAATTATCCGTGAAGTGTTCGAACGTGGTAACGCGGCTGCGGTGATTCCTTATGACGCCGTGCGGGATGAAGTTGTATTGATTGAGCAAATCCGCATCCCAGCGATAGAATCAAGTTCACAACCTTGGTTACTGGAACTAGTCGCCGGTATGATCGATAAGCAAGGCGAAGATTCAGCCGAAGTGGTGAAACGCGAAGCGATAGAAGAAGCTGGTGTTGAAATTGGCCGCTGTGATTTTATTATGCAGTTTCTAGCGAGTCCTGGTGGCACCAGTGAAGCACTTGATTTGTATGTTGGTGAGGTCGATAGTAGCACCGCGCATGGCGTCCATGGCCTCGAGAGTGAAGGCGAAGATATACGTGTGCATGTGGTCAGTCGCGAAACTGCTTATAATATGGTGCAAACTGGGCGAATAAATAACGCATCGACTATTATTGGTATCCAGTGGTTACAATTGAATTTTCAAACATTGCAAAAGTCTTGGCTGTAGCGCTACAATAGTCAGTCGAGCGTTTCCATCGCTAAGTCGTTTGAATATATGATGATTAGAATTGTGGAAATGTGTGCTGGTCAACAGATTTACGCGTGTTTATTGCGGTATGATAATAACTAAGTAATCTTGAAATCAGCATGTCGATTGACGTTATAGTGACAGTCACTATTTATATTCGTCATGACTAGACAACACATAAGGATAAGGGTTAAAGATTATTGTGAGTGCGGATATTTCTAAGTTAACAGTAAAGCACGACGTGATTAATTTATTACAAGTGACGGATACTCATTTGTTTGCCACGGCAGAAAAAGATCTGCTGGGGGTTAAAACACAGCTGAGCTATCGTCATGTTATCGATGCTATTTTACAGAATCAACAACCGTTTGATGCTGTACTTGCCACGGGTGACATTTCTCAAGACAATAGTCTTGCTTCTTATCAGTACTTTGCGCACCATATTAAACGCCTAGACAAACCTTGTTATTGGTTACCGGGTAATCACGACAATATTCCGTTAATGGCTGAGGCACTCAAAGCCGAAGGCGTATTACCTGATAAGTCGAAAGTGGTTGGTGACTGGCAAATCATTTTACTCGATTCACAGTTAACTGGCTCTCCAGCGGGTTACTTATCACCTGAACAGCTTGCAAGCCTTGATGAACAACTCAGTGCTCACGCAGATAAACATGCTTTGGTGGTATTACATCACAATACCTATCCGGTTGGTTGTAAATGGTTAGACCAACACATCTTGCGTAATGCAGATGAATTTTTAGCGGTATTGGCGAAACACCCACAAGCTAAACATGTATTATTTGGTCACGTTCATCAACAAATTGACAAGACTTATGACGGTATCCATTTTATGGCATCACCATCAACCTGTTTCCAATTCAAACCTAATTGTGATGAATTTACGCTAGACTCCCGTGCTCCGGGTTGGCGTTATTTACAATTACACAGTGATGGTTCGATTAACAGTCAGGTTTGGCGTTTGTCGAGCAATGATTTTAATCCAGATCTTGATTCTAAAGGTTATTAACCTCGATTCTAAATATAGCTGATATTCAGGACTATCTGGTCCTGATTTATTTATTGATGTATTCGAACACCTCGTCCAACCCTATATTCATTCTGCTTTTATCTATTATATTAGAGGTTAACAAATGGCTCCTATGCTACTGCTCTATTTACACGGCTTTAATAGCTCGCCAAATTCGTTTAAAGCACAACTAATGGCGGATTTCCTCGCATTACATCATCCTGAGATTACTATTGAGATACCGGATTTATCCGCCTATCCACAGCAGGCATGGTTGCAGATCCAAGCTACCGTTGCGCGTTATCCTGGGTATCAGTTAGGTGTTGTTGGTAGTTCACTGGGTGGCTATTATGCGACGAAAGTGAATCAAGTATTTGACTGTCCGGCTGTCATTATCAATCCTGCGGTAAAGCCGTATGAATTGCTGGTGGATTTTTTAGGTGAAAACACAAATCCGTATACTCAAAACACATTTATTCTTGGCGAAGAGCATATTGATGAACTGCGCGCATTAGATTGCCCTGTATTAGTTAAGCCAGAAACGATCTGGGCACTGTTACAGACCGACGATGAAGTGTTAGACTATAAGCAAGCAACAGCAAAATATAATGCGGCAAAATTAACGGTAGAGCAGGGCGGCGATCATGCCTTTATCGGATTTGAACGTTATCTTAGCGATATTTTAACCTTTCTTGCATTCAAGCAGATGTAACGAACAGCATAAAAGAAACTCATGACTCAAGAATATAACGCGGGCTCGATTGAAGTCCTAAATGGTCTCGAACCAGTACGTCGTAGACCCGGTATGTATACCGATACAGTACGCCCTAACCACCTTGGCCAAGAAGTTATCGATAACAGTGTCGATGAAGCGTTGGCTGGTCATGCGCAGAACATTACTGTTACTTTGCATGCAGATCAATCGTTAGAAGTGAGCGATGATGGTCGTGGTATGCCGGTCGATATTCACCCCGTCGAGGGGGTGAGTGGTGTTGAGCTGATTTTATCTAAGTTACATGCGGGTGGTAAATTCTCGAACGACAGCTATCAATTTTCCGGTGGTCTCCACGGTGTAGGTATTTCAGTTGTAAATGCCTTATCTAAACGCGTTGAAATTACCATTCGACGTGGTGGTCAAATCTATCAAATCGCTTTTGAACACGGTGAAAAGGTTTCTGAGTTAGAAGTGATTGGCACTATTGGCATTCGTACTACGGGGACGAAGGTACATTTTTGGCCGGATGCGAGCTACTTTGACTCGGGTAATTTTTCGTCTAAACGTTTGATGCATAATTTACGCGCTAAAGCGGTATTGTGTCCTGGTTTAAACATTAAGTTTGACGATAAAGTTAATAAAGAAAAACATGTTTGGTGCTTTGAAAAAGGCCTCGAAGACTACTTAATGGAGTCGCTAGATAAGTGGCCAACATTACCTGAATCACCGTTTGTCGGCAGTTTTTCTGCAAATAACGAAGCGGCTGACTGGGCGGTTATCTGGTTACCTGAAGGTGGCGAATCGGTTACTGAAAGTTATGTTAACTTGATCCCGACTGCACTTGGCGGTACCCATGTTAATGGTTTACGTCAGGGCTTACTTGATGCGATGCGTGAGTTCTGTGAATTCCGTAATTTATTACCCCGTGGCGTTAAGTTAACACCGGATGATATTTGGGAGCGTTGTTCTTATATTTTATCGGTGAAGATGCAAGACCCACAATTTGCTGGGCAAACTAAAGAACGTTTGTCATCGCGTCAATGCGCGGCCTTTGTGTCTGGTGTGGTTAAAGATTCGTTTTCATTGTGGTTAAACTCGAATACCGATTTGGCGGAATTACTGGCTGATTTGTGTATTAATAACGCCCAAAAACGCTTAAAAGCAAGTAAGAAAGTGGCGCGTAAACGTGTGACTAGTGGTCCTGCATTACCGGGTAAGCTAACCGATTGTTCTGGCCAAGATCCAATGCGTTCTGAACTGTTCTTAGTGGAAGGTGACTCTGCTGGTGGTTCAGCAAAGCAAGCCCGAGATCGTGAATTTCAAGCGGTAATGCCACTGCGTGGTAAGATCTTAAATACGTGGGAAGTGGACTCGTCGCAAGTATTGGCTTCACAAGAGGTACATGATATTTCTGTGGCGTTGGGTATTGACCCTGATTCGGATGATATCTCTGGATTACGTTATGGCAAAATTTGTATCTTAGCGGATGCCGATTCCGATGGTCTGCATATTGCGACTTTGTTGTGTGCTTTGTTTTATAAGCACTTTAGATCGATGGTTGATGCGGGTCATGCATTTGTTGCTATGCCGCCGTTATATCGTATTGATATCGGTAAAGAAGTGTTTTATGCATTAGATGAATCCGAGAAAAACGGTATTCTTGATCGCATTGAAGCTGAGAAAAAGCGCGGTAAAGTTAATGTGCAACGCTTTAAAGGATTGGGTGAGATGAACCCACTGCAATTGCGTGAAACTACGATGGATCCTAACACTCGTCGTCTTGTACGGCTAACGGTTGATAATGCAGATGAAACATTAGCTATGATGGATATGCTGCTCGCGAAAAAACGCTCTGCAGACCGTCGAACTTGGTTAGAAGACAAAGGCGATATGCCTAGATAGCTGTTGTTTAAAGCATAATTTATACCTCCCTTTACAATACTTATTTGTTCAATAGCTGCAGCAACTGCAGCTATTTTTTTACATTTTATTTAGCAAATAAGAATAACTCCTATTTATTCATCTTTTATTCACATCGACTTTTGTATGCTATCGGAAATGAGCAAAGTAGGTGCGTTAGTGCATTCTTTGCTGACTTATCACTTATTAATATGGACGTTCGAGGCGACATGAAAATTCATCATCTATTTAAATATTTAACCTTGTTAATGCTATCAATCACAGCTACGAATGCAACCGCTGAAATGGCAATTCAGCCTGAACCTTATCTGTTAGCTGATAATTATGTGACTGGGCAGCTTGTTGCTGCTCGGAGTGTCATCATCAGTAATGAAGTCACTGGCATTGTCGATGAGTTTAATAAAGATATAGGAGACCAGGTGAGCGCGGGTGAAGCGTTAGCGAAGTTATCGATTGCTGATAATTTATTGAATGTACAGCTGGCTGAGGCTGAATTAGCGGTCAGCCTGAATGAACTTAAGATACAAGAAAAACAATTACAACGCTATCAAGCCTTATATAAAACGAACGGTATTTCAGCGAGTGCATTTGATGAACAGCGTCGAAAGACCAATACCAATAAAGCACAAGTTGAAGTCGATAAGATCAAGTTGGCAATGGCAAAACGTGAACAAGAGAAGTCGGAAGTCAAAGCCCCGTTTTCAGGCATTATTTTGACTCGAAATTTGGAACTCGGTCAGTTCATACCCACTGGCGAAGCGCTTTATACCTTGGTGGATATGAGTCAGGTGAAAGTGCGTTTTTATCTGCTCGAATCAGATGTACTAACGATTAATGTCGAGGACGTTGTGCATGTCACTATCCCTGCTTTAGACAACAAAACGCTTACTGGTAAAGTGGTGATACTTGCCCCTGCGTTTCAGACTAATGAACCGGGATTTTTGGTGGAAGTGTTACTTGAAAACAGCCGTCTGGAGTTAAAGCCGGGTATGCAAGCGCGTGTTAAATTAGCTGAGCAAGGAGTGTAAACATGCAATCTTTATTAACGTTATTAAGTCAGCGCCGACTCGCCGCTAAGATACTCACACTGGTATTAATCGGCTTAGGGTTATTTGCGTTGACTCAATTACCGTTAGCCGAGAAACCGCGCTTTGATATGGGTGATGGCACGATCACCACGGTTTATCCGGGCGCCTCGGCATCGGATATCGAGAGTAATGTCACCAGTAAATTAGAAAAAGAACTGTTATCTATATCTGGGATTAAAGAATTTAACTCGACGTCTGAAGTGGGGGTATCTTCGATTGATTTTGCGTTGAACAGCGATGTATCTGATCCTAATATTGTTTATCAAGATATTCGCGATGCGATTTCTCGCGTATCGGACCTACCTACAGGGGTAACTGATGCGCCGACATTAGCGATTAAAAAATCGTACAGCTTGGATTTCATGGTTGTCGGTATTAGCAGTGATTTATCCTATGGTTCATTAAGGGAAAGAGCAAAAACCTTAGAGCTTGCCTTGCGCCGTGTTGATGGTATTGGCCAAGTGCATCCGATTGATTTACGTGATCCCGAGTTTTTAATTGCCTTAGAACCTGTACAGCTAAAGCGTTATGGCTTAACAGTGGGGGAAATTGCGCAATTAATTGCTGAACGTAATGTGTTAATTAGTGGTGGACGTTTAGAGTTATTACAAAATAACCCTGAGCTCATCACGATTGCTGAACTTGATGACATAAATAAATTGGCTGATATGTTTATTGGTTTTATGCCGAATATTCAATTGAAAGATGTTGCAGGGGATATTAGTAGCACCTTCCAAAAAGCCGAAGTGTTTGGTTCTCTCAATGGTCAAAAAAGTATTTTGTTTGATTTACGCACCGATGAAAGTGCCGATGTACTGGCTACGTCGGCACAAGTTCGTGATTTATTAGCAAGAATGGAACTGCAATTTGGTGATAAGTATAAGTTGGATGTGGGTTTTGATCTTGCCAATGAAATTCGCGCTAAATCAGATATTGTCCGTAACAATGGTTTAGTTGGCTTAATTTTGGTGCTGGTGGTATTGGCGCTGTTTCTTGATAAGCGAATTGCTTTTTGGGTGGCGGTTTCCATCCCAGTCTGTTTATTAGGGACGTTAGCGTTGTTGCCAGCGTTAGGTCAGATTTTAGATGCTTACACCTTATCTGCGCTTATTTTGATTATCGGTATTATCGTTGATGATGCTGTGGTAGTCAGTGATAAGATCATTACGTTGGTGGAAGAAGGCCAGCCAATTAAAAAAGCTGTTAGTAATGGTGTTAAAGCTGTATTTCCTGCTATCACCGCCAGTATTTTGAGTACCATGATAGCCTTTATCCCATTATTATTCTTACCGGGTAACAGTGGCCAAATGATGTATGTGATCCCGTTGACGGTGATTGTGGCACTGTGTTTTTCTTTCATTGATGCACTGTTTTTTATTCCCGCTCATTTACAAGGCGTACTCGTTAACAGTAAGCGTGTAAAGCAAAGTAACGAAACCCAGTTTAATTATATTAATAATGCGATCGTATGGTTGCTGACAAAGCGTAAATGGGTGCTCAGTGTCTCTTTATTGTTATGTATCGGTTTAGGTAGTTTTTCGTATAAACAATTAAGTTTCTTATTTTTCCCTACCGACGGCGCTTATTTAATTGAAGTCGGTGTCGAAACCGATCCAGAGTTATCACTGAATGAAGTCTGGCTGCGAACCCAAAAACTAGAAGCATTATTTGGCAATACCGCTGAAGTCGCTTCTTGGTATGGTGAAATAGGTACCCCAGGTAGCTATTGGGTTATTTCATTAACGCCGGTAAATAGTCGTGATCGCAGTGCTGAAGATATCGTTGCTGAGTGGGAAGAGGCTGGCGAACAAATCGCAGGTCTAGCACAAATTGAGTTTGATATTGACGGCGGTGGTCCCCCAGTCGGTCGTCCTGTTGATATTAAAGTTGTCGGGGGCACTGATCTTGGTCGTGATAAGTTAGCCAATGATTTGGTTATATTTTTAGAGCAACTTAATGGCACGAGTCGTGTGAGTCGTGACTTGCACGATAGTCAGCCCCGTGTAGAAGCGCAATTACAGTATCAGTGGCTTAATTATTACGGTATTAGCGCACAGACAGTGGGTGATTTAATTAAATATGCGGTAGAGGGCGAGCGTATTTCACGTATTTTTAATGGTGAAGAAGAAGTCTTTTTCCGCATCAGTTTAGAAGATAATGATAAAACGTTAGCAGAGCTGAATAACTTAAATGCCAGAGCAAGTGATGGTAATTTAGTGCCGTTGAGCAAACTCATTCGTTGGATTGATACGACGTCAGCATCGCAGATTAGCCATTATAACGGTGAACGAGTTATTCGTGTATCTTCCGGTATCGACCCTACAATGACAGATCCGATAGCCGTATTTGATGATGTAATGGCTGCATTTATGGGGCAAGATTATGAGGGCGCAAGATTAGTCGCAGCAGGGCAAATATTAGAGACTGCTGAGGCGCAGCGGGGTTTTAGTATTGCGATTTTAATGGCGTTTGCAGGTATTAGCATACTGTTATTATTATTGTTTGACCGTATTACCGAAGCCTTGATGGTATTGACGGTCGTGCCATTTGGTATCGCCGGTGCGTTATTTATTTTGTTTCTACATAATCAGGTGCTTAGCTTTTTTTCTATCATAGGTATGATTGCGTTAATTGGGATAATGGTGAATAACAGCTTGGTGCTGATTTGGCATTTCCGCTCAACGATAGCGGCGCTAGATCGTAGCAACGTGATTGCCTTTATTATCACTGGTACTAAAAGCCGTGTGCGACCGATCTTATTAACGACAATTACCACCGTTGTTGGTCTCGTGCCTTTGGCATACGGTCTTGGCGGTTATGATAACTATATGTCCCCAATGGCGCTTGTTGTTGGCTGGGGCTGTGTGATTTCGATGTTGGTCACCTTAATCGTTATCCCGGCATTATACGCCTATGTCCTTGAATGGAAAATTCGTCATGGTCGTGAACTTTAATTGTCGTTTTAACGACATGCCCTAGATTGTCTAGTTGAATTGGACGGGGGAGTGACGACAAGTCTTTAACTTATTATTCCCGACATAAACTTGAGTTTACAGTTCGTTTTTATCCACACATAAAAACGGACTGGCTTTATTGATCTACATTAAATCTTTGTGATAATTGTTATCATTTAGACTTGTACTCCCTGCATGATTCTTATAGACTCCATTCCATAATGTAAACAATTCGTATTTAGAGGTAAGGATGAAAAAAGGAATATTTGGTCTATCTGCTTTGGCATTAACAACGTCACTCATGAGCGCAACGGCTTTTGCTAGTGAAGAAGTTAATATTTATTCAAATCGCCAAGCGAATTTGCTTAATCCGATCCTTGAACAATATACTAAAGATACTGGTGTAAAGGTGAACATTGTATTTGCGAAGAAAGGACTTGCAGATAGAATGAAACGTGAAGGTCGCTTATCAAAAGCCGATCTATTACTAACAACGGATATTAGCCGCTTAGTTGAAGCTGTTGATTTCGGTGTTACACAACCTGTATCAAGCGACGTATTAGAAGATAACATTCCAGCGCAATACCGTGACCCTGATGGCGAATGGTTTGCACTTACATCGCGTGTTCGTAACATTTACACATCACGTGAAGTATATGGCGACGTTGCTAACATCACTTATGAAGAACTTGCAGACCCTAAATATAAAGGTCAAATCTGTACTCGTTCAGGTAAACACCCATACAATGTAGCACTTATTTCATCAATGATTTCGCATCATGGTGAAGCTGAAGCGAAAGTATGGTTAGAAGGTCTTAAAGCTAACTTAGCACGTAAACCACAAGGTAACGATCGTGCTCAAGTTAAAGCAATTAAAGAAGGTGTTTGTAGTATTGCACTTGGTAACAGCTATTACTTAGGTAAAATGCTGAAAGATCCAAAGCAAGTTGCTTGGGCTGAAGCGGTTAACATTAACTTCCCTAACCAAGAAAACCACGGCGCACACGTGAATGTTTCTGGTATGGTATTAGCGAAATATGCACCGAATAAAGGTAATGCAGTTAAGCTAATGGAATACCTATCTGGCGCAAAAGCACAAGAAATGTATGCTGAAGTTAACATGGAATACCCTGTTAAAGCCGGAATCAAAGCATCTGAATTAGTTTCATCTTGGGGTGAGTTCAATGCGGACTACATGCCAGTAGCTGAAATTGCAAAACATCGTAAAGCTGCACTAAGACTACTTGATGAAGTTAAGTTCGACTTGTAGAATACATAAACCCCTAAATTGTTAGGGGTTAACAGTTGATATTGCGGCTTAATGAGTTGTTAATAGACTGATTTAAAGGTTGGTAAAGTTACTTTGTAACTCGCCAACCTTTTCGCGTATCTAAACAGGAGTTATTTTTCCGTCCATGAATCATAAGTTAGCCTTTTCTTGGCATTCTAGTAGTTGGTTTATTGCGATCATGTTAGCGCTACCTATTGCAGCTTTGTTTTATCAAGCTATAGGCCCTAGTGCAGATGTTTTTCAGCATCTTATTGATACCGTGCTCCTCGATTATGTGCAAAATACCCTTATTCTTGTTTTTCTCGTTTGTTTCATTAGCAGTATTATCGCGTTACCAGCCGCTTGGCTTATTGCCATGTGTGATTTCCCTGGTCGTAAAAGTTTACAGTGGGCGTTGATGTTACCGATGGCGATGCCTGCGTATATCGTCGCTTATATTTATACCGATATGTTTGATTATGCTGGTCCGGTGCAAATCGCTTTACGTGGTGTATTTGGATGGGAAAATGCCAGTGATTATTGGTTCTTTGATATCCGTACGATTCCCGGCGCCGCAACAGTTTTAGCCTTAGTGTTGTACCCTTATCTGTACTTATTAGCGCGTACGTCATTTCTCGAACAATCAACCAGCCTTATTCAAGCCAGCCGTATGTTGGGTAGTTCACCGCTATCTAGCTGTTTACGTGTATCGCTACCGCTTGCACGTCCTGCTATCGCAGTCGGTCTATCCTTAGTCGCGATGGAAACGGTGGCTGATTTTGCTACGGTGAATTATTTTGCCGTTAATACCTTAACCACCGCAGTATATGATACTTGGATTGGTTATGGCAGTTTAACGGCGGCTGCGCAATTGTCAGTAATGACATTATCGGTGATCTTATTATTTGTCGGTTTAGAGCGCTTTGCACGTCGTAAGCAGCAAGTGTTTCAAAAAAGCATGCTACACGAACAAGAAGTACGTTATCAATTAACAGGTTGCGCTAAGTTGTTCGCGATGGCTTGGTGTTGGCTGTTGGTCTTTGCTGGTTTCCTATTACCTTTCGCTGTATTGGTTAATTATGCATGGCATTATTTTGCCGAATCTTGGACTGAAGAATTTTTCCAATACAGTGCTAACAGCTTAATCTTGGCAGTTATTGTTGCGAGCTTAGCGGTTTTCTGCGCTGTATTACTGGGATTATATCGCCGTTTAATCGGCACTAAGTATGCCACGGTCCCGGCACGTATTAGTACCATGGGTTATGCATTACCTGGTACCGTATTGGCGATTGGTATTATTATCCCGTTGACCTCGGCTGACTTCTTACTCAATGACATCACTGAACTGTTGTGGGGCTGGACTCCTGGTTTAGTCTTTACCGGTACGACCTTTGCACTTATTTTTGCGTATCTTATTCGTTTTTCGGCGATTGCCGTGGGCTCGATAGAAAGCAGTGTTGATAAGATATCGCCGTCGTTGGATATGGTGACGCGTACATTGGGACACAGTCCCAATAGTATGATCCGTAAAGTGCATATTCCCCTGATCCGTAAAGGCATATTGGCTGGCTTTTTGTTGGTGTTCATTGA
The DNA here is from genome assembly GCF_015082335.1 of Moritella sp. F3. NCBI lineage: Bacteria > Pseudomonadati > Pseudomonadota > Gammaproteobacteria > Alteromonadales > Moritellaceae > Moritella > Moritella sp. F3. The sequence continues at coordinate 38,403 of NZ_BLRL01000010.1, forward strand.
GTCAATGAAAGAGCTGCCAACAGCCTTGCTATTACGTCCATTTAACTATGAAACATTGGCTACTTACGTATTCCAGTTTGCTTCTGATGAAATGTTAGAGCAGGCGGCGTTAGCGGCGATTGTGATTGTGTTAGTTGGTTTGATCCCGCTTATTTTCTTAAACCGTTCTTTGGAGCAACAGCACTGATGACGACATCTTCTTCACTTGCTTTACGTATTTCAGATCTACATTGTAGTTATGCTGGCGTTGATATTTTAACAGGACTGGATTTAGAACTCGGCAAAAATGAAATCTTATGCCTGTTAGGGCCAAGTGGCTGTGGTAAAACCACCACGTTAAAATTGATTGCTGGATTATTACCGCCTACGCAAGGTAGTATCGAAATTAATGGTCATGTGGTTGATAATGCCGAGCTAAACTTAGCGCCTGAAAAGCGTAAAGTCGGCATGATATTTCAGGATTACGCGTTATTCCCACATTTGACGGTGACTGATAATGTCTTGTTTAGCCAATATAAACAAACCAAGGCTAAGCAAAAAGAGACGTTAGATTACGTACTTAAATTAGTTAATTTGACCGAGTTTTCTGACCGTTATCCGCATCAGTTGTCGGGTGGTCAACAGCAGCGTGTTGCGATTGCCCGTGCGCTGGCGAGTTCTCCGGAACTGTTATTGCTCGATGAACCTTTCTCTAATATTGATAGCCAAGTGCGTCATCATTTGATTGAAGAGATGCGTGGTTTGCTTAAATCACACAATATGAGTGCCATCTTTGTTACGCACAGTAAAGAAGAAGCATTTGCTTTTGCTGACCGTTTAGCTGTTTTCCATCAAGGAAAGATTGAGCAACTTGGTACGCCAAGTGAGCTATATAATCAACCTGCTACGCGTTTTGTGGCTGATTTTTTAGGTAAAGTAAATTACTTAGATGCAGTGGTATTAGATGCGCACAGTGTGCAAACAGTATTAGGTGTGATCAGCAGTAAAAAAGCATTAACCGTCGCGGTTGGTGAGAAAAAACTGTTAGCCATACGCCCACAGCAATTACAATTACAAGTTGTGGAGCAGGGCATCGCTACGATTAGCCAACAGCAATTCTTAGGCATGACGACGCATTGCACTATTTGCTTAACAGATACCTCATTGACGGAGGGCTGTTTGGAATTATCGGTATCGATGCAGCAACCGATGCAGATCGGCGATATGGTGAATGTGACCGTAGCAGAACATGATTTGGTCTTGTTTGACCGTGACTCCGTTTCATAAGCGAAGTTATTAAGCAAAATGATTCACTAAGCCTCTAAGTAAACGATTCACTAAAGCTCAGGCTGGTTTCAATCATGTTTGGTGTGGGAAACATCAAACATGATCATTCATTGCGGTTTTTACTGCGCGAGCTAGATGTATTCGAATAACTCTTTTACTGCATTATCTACTTCAGCAATAATGGTGGTGCTCGTAGGGGTAATGAAAATGGTATCATCCCCTGCGATAGTACCCAAAATGCCTTCTGTACGCCCTAATGAATCTAATAAACGTGCGATTAATTGTGCCGAACCGGGGCTGGTTTGGATCACAATCAAGCATTCATTATGAGTAATGTCTAATACTAAGCTTTTTAGCTGGCTGCTAATGGTTGGTACGCCTAATTCTGCTGGCAGGCAGTACACCATTTCATCTTTTGCATTGCGCGTACGCACAGCGCCAAACTTGCTGAGCATGCGTGATACTTTAGATTGGTTAACACTATCGAACCCTTGGTCTTTAAGCGCATCGACGATTTCGCTTTGTGATCCTAGGTGCTCTTCTTTTAGTAAACCTTTAAACGCTTTTACTAACTGATCTTGTTTTTCGCTCATATTTTTTACCATGTCAGTTGATTCATCTATAATTCAAGCTGCTAATACGCAATTCAATGTGATTTTATAATAAAACCCAAGCTAACTTTTATAGCCATTTATAATTTTTTATAAAATCAGTGACTAAATCACTTATGTGAATAGAAAATGAACTTGAGTCACGATGAACTGAATAATTATGCATATGATACCAGCAGGGTATATTTTATCTAGCTTATTTGGCTAATTCGGTGTTTTTGCATAAAAACCGAATTAAAGTGAATATATATGTTGATTTTGAAGTTTATTCGGTTATTATACTCGCATCTAGTGCAATTATATTCAGTTATCATTATGAGCATCGAACTAAAAAACATCTGTAAATCTTGGGGTCAACTTGATGTGTTACAAAACATCGACCTTAAATGTGCCAAAGGCGAGACTTTAGTACTGCTTGGCCCAAGTGGTGCAGGTAAGAGTTCTTTACTGCGTGTCCTTAATTTATTGGATACGCCAGATAATGGTGAGATCACGATTGCTGGTGAAAAATTTGATTTTTCAGCTAAGTTAAGTGACAAGAAATTAACCAAACGTAGTCAGATGCTAAGACAGAAAGTAGGCATGGTATTTCAACAGTACAACCTATGGCCACATATGTCTGTGATGGATAACTTAATTGAAGCACCAGTTAAAATTTTAAAGCAAACAAAACAACACGCTCGTGAAGAGGCCATGAAGATCCTTGAGCAATTACAACTAGCAGATAAAGCCGATGTATTTCCATTAGCCTTATCTGGTGGTCAGCAGCAACGTGTCGCGATTGCACGTGCTTTAATGATGAAACCAGAAGTTTTGTTATTTGATGAACCGACTGCGGCGTTAGATCCAGAGGTGACCAATCAAGTAGCTGAAATCATTAAATCACTGGCAATTACCGGTATTACTCAGGTTGTTGTAACGCACGAAGTGGACTTCGCGCGTAAAGTCGCTAGTCAGGTTTGTTATCTTGAACGCGGCGAAATTGTTGAGTTTGGTGGTGCTGAACACTTCCAGCAACCGCAAACGCCACAATTTACAAACTACTTGAAGCATTAATTCATTAAAATTTAAATTGTTAGCTTATTTAAACATGAGCTTATTTAAACATTAGGAACAGGTCGTACCAAATGAAAAAACTACTAACAGCATTAATTCTAACGTCAGCAGCGGCGCAAGTAACTGCAGCTGAACAAATTAAATTCGTTACTGAAGCGACTTATCCTCCGTTTGAAATGATGGATGAAAACAATGAATTTCAAGGTTTCGACATTGATATCGCTCGCGCAGTTTGTACTGAATTAAAAGCGGAATGTAGTTTTGCTAATCAATCATTTGATAGTCTTATTCCAAGCTTGAAGTTCCGTCGTTATGATGCCGCTATTGCAGCAATGGATGTCACGCCTGCACGTCAAAAGCAAGTTGATTTCTCTGATGTCTATTATGAAAACTCGGCAGTTCTTGTTGCTGAAAAAGGCAAATATAATGTCGTTGCTGATTTATCAGGTAAAGCTGTAGGTGTACAAAATGGTACTTCTCACCAAGCTTATATGACTGACACATATGCGGATGAAAAAGTATTGCTACTTAACTTCCCATCATACCAAAAAGCATTCCTAGACCTTAAAAATGGTCGTATCAACGGTGTATTCGCAGATTCTGCAGTTGCACACGATTGGTTGAGCAAACACAGTGATGGTAACTACGAAACCGTCGGTAAAGCCGTGACTGATGCAAAATATTTTGGTGCTGGTTTTGCTATCGCAGTTCGTAAGGATAACGCTGAATTATTGACTAAATTGAACAGCGGTTTGAAAGCAATTAAAGCGAATGGTACTTACGATAAAATTTACGCAAAATACTTTGCTAAATAAGATATAACAGTGTTTAATCTCGGCCTGAGTTGCGGTGTAATATCAGGGCATAATAGCCAAGTTATTATGGTAACGAGATAATTCATTTTAAAGTGCCTTTTAGGGGCACTTTTTGTTTTTACGTCCGGAGTTTTTATGGATCTTTTGCAGCTTCAATTATTATTGGATGCAACAAAAATCACCCTTGGCCTTGCGCTAACATCGTTGTTGGTTGGCTTGGTTCTCGCTATTTTATTCTGTGTTGCAGAAATGCAAAAGAACCCACTTATAGCTAAACCGATTGGCCTATTTGTTACGATATTACGTGGCTTACCTGAGATCTTGATTGTCTTTTTTGTGTTTTTCGGTGGCACGCATATTCTGTTTTTATTAACCGATGAATTTTATGACATCAGTCCGTTCTGGAGTGGTGTGGTGGCACTGTCACTTATCTTTGCTTCTTATGCGTCGCAAACGTTACGCGCCGCCATTCAATCTGTTCCAAAAGGTCAGCAGCAAAGCGCACAAGCACTTGGTATGGGACCTGTTCGTTGTTTCTTACGTATCACCTTGCCACAAGCATGGCGCCTAGCATTACCGGGTTTAGGTAATCAGTGGATGGTATTATTAAAAGATACGGCGTTAGTGTCGTTAATCGGCGTGACAGATTTGATGAAACAGGCAGATTTATTATCAGGCAGTACGTATAAACCATTCACCTTTTTGGTGGCGGCCGCAGCGATTTATCTGATTATTACCTTGATCAGCCAATGGATGTTAAAGCACCTTGATAATTACATTAATCGTTTTGATGCCGGAGTAGAAAAATGACATTAGAGCACTTTTGGTTATTATTTAACGGCTTGAGCACGACGCTTGAAATTACCTTTTTCAGTTTATTTTTTGGTTCTATCATTGCGGTGTTTCTAACGTTAGCGATGGTGAATAAGATCCCTGGATTAAACCTATTAGCCCAGACTATTATTTTAATCTTTACTGGTACGCCATTATTAATCCAAATATTTTTGGTTTACAGCGGACCGTCGCAGTTTGAAGTGATTAAAAATAGCTTCTTGTGGGACTATTTAAGCCAAGCGAAAATTTGCGCGATTATTGCCTTAGCATTTAATACCGCCGCTTATTCATCGCTGTTATTTAAAGGTGCGATTGAATCAGTGCCGCGCGGTGAATGGGATGCGTGTAAAGCATTGGGGATGACCCGTGGACAAACGTTAGCGGTTATTGTGCCGCATGCTTTACGTCGTGTATTACCGTCTTATTCTAATGAAGTGATTTTGGTACTGAAAGGTACTTCATTGGCCAGCTCGATCACTATCATGGATGTGATGGGGTATGCGAATCAAATTAATGGTCAGACTTATGATGCATTAATGGCCTTTTCTGCAGCGGGTATTATCTACTTGGGTATGAACGGTATCTTGGTATTAATCTTTAAACAGTTAGAGAAAAAAGCCCTCGCGTTCCAGTCTTAATTGTTTTGTTATTGACTCATTTATTTGCTGTTCTCAGGTTAGCATTGCAATAGGTGAGTCAATATTGCCAAGTTACCTCATGCTATTTCACCTGAAAGCTTAACCCTGCTAGATAGAAAGCTAACGCTTTAAAACGCCTATGTAATTCACTTATTTACCCCCCATATCCGTGTTGTTAATTGTTTTTTCGTCAATGTTGCAGTAAGGTAGCTGTGATTAAAGGAATTTGTGAATATTGTATTCAACAATAAACAATTAAGATAATGGAGACGTCTATGAAAGTCGCTGTATTAGGTGCTGCTGGTGGTATCGGTCAAGCTTTAGCCCTACTTTTGAAAACTCAACTACCTGCGGGTTCTGAACTGTCGCTATATGATATTGCGCCAGTTACACCGGGTGTTGCTGTTGATTTAAGCCACATCCCTACAGACGTTACTATTGCTGGTTTTGCTGGTATGGATCCAACTGATGCACTTGTTGGTGCTGACGTGGTACTTATCTCTGCGGGTGTTGCTCGTAAACCAGGTATGGACCGTTCAGATCTATTCAATATCAATGCTGGGATCATCAAAAATCTAGCTGGTAAATGTGCTGAAGTATGTCCAAATGCATGTATCGGTATTATTACTAACCCAGTAAATACAACTGTGCCAATCGCTGCAGAAGTACTTAAACAAGCCGGTGTTTACGACAAACGTAAACTATTCGGTATTACAACGCTGGATGTTATCCGTTCTGAAACTTTCGTGAGCGAGCTTAAAGGCATTTCACTTGCTGATGTTGAAGTACCAGTTATCGGCGGTCACTCAGGCGTAACAATTCTTCCGCTACTTTCTCAAGTTAAAGGCGTTGAATTTACAGCTGAAGAAATCGCAACACTAACACCGCGCATTCAAAACGCGGGTACTGAAGTTGTTGAAGCTAAAGCGGGTGGCGGTTCTGCGACACTTTCTATGGGTCAAGCAGCTGCACGTTTCGGTCTCTCTCTTGTTCGCGCATTACAAGGTGAAGAAGGTATCGTTGAGTGTACTTATGTTGACGGTGGTTCTGAGCACGCAACATTCTTCGCACAACCTGTATTACTAGGTAAAAACGGCGTTGAAGAAGTACTAGCATACGGTGAGCTAAGCGAGTTTGAAACAAACGCACGCGATGCAATGTTAGAAGAACTAAAAGCGAACATCACGTTAGGTGAAGAGTTCGTTGCTGGTTAATGATTATCATTAACCGCTTAGGTTAATGGTGATTAAAATAGAAACCCAAGTTATCGTAACTTGGGTTTTTTTTATTTAAGAAAATGCTATTTTGGTCGATATATCTATTATCACAGTAATTTTGATCGCCACACATCATCTATGCTCACCTTACACATCGCTTTAGGTTAATTGATATGCTTACAACACAGATAATGAAATTAACAAAAAATTACCGTCACCTGAAAGCGGTATTATACGTGGTTATGGCGAGTGTATCTGTGTCTGGTGTAAATGTACTGGCAGCGGAAAATAGCGGTGACACGCTCGTTTCAAGTAAACCTACTGGCAGTCATAAGGCGGCAAATAAGTCGCTAACAAATAAGCCTGTAGGCGAAAAAGAACAACGTATTACCGACAGTGGCAAACTGGCAGTGGCTGCAGAAGAGGCTGGTAACACTAAATACAGTGATTATCCCAGTGCGGTTGAGCTATATACTGATGATGAACTCAATGAATTGATTGGCAAAAATACGCATCTAAAAAGGGTGCGAGCGGATCAATGTCAGCTAGTTGCTGATATTAAAGTACGTGCTGAATTAGTGAAATTACCGACCTACCAATTTCTTTGGGGCGATATGCTCGCTTGGGGTGTATGTGTGGATAAAAATGCTGAGTTAGGTATTTATTTCATGCGTGCGGCAGCAAGACAAGGTCAGCCTAGGGCGTTAGAACAACTGGGTCGTTATTATGTGCAAGGGCGTTTTGTGCAGCAAGATATTGAGCGTGCTTTACCTTTGTTTGAGCAATCTGCAAAACTAGGATTCCTGCCCGCAAAAATACAATGGGCGGAGTTATTAGTGCAAGGTTACGGCAGCCCTTATGATTACCAAACGGCTTACAGCTACCTCTATAGTACCGTCACGGATGATGCCAAAACGCATCAAAAATTAGCATTTTTGTTAGCGCGATTGGAACATTTAATGCCTGAACGTTTGGTGATTGCAGCCAAGAATGCGGCTAAATACCAATAGACAACGCTCACTAAAATGCCAGCGAAACTAACGAAATAGTCAATTGGAGTTAGTTTTGATTCGATTATTTCTCTATTTAACAGAATCCTTCCTGTATACCGACTTAGTTATGGTACAAAACTGTATCCCAACGTAGTTTGGGTATATAATCCGAACGATATTCCTACCAATTTGGACCTTCTATGAGTAAAGACCCTTTCCATACGCGCGAGCAGGAAAAATACAGCAACCCTATTCCTAGTCGAGAATTTATTCTTGATTATCTTCGTAGCCTTGATAAAGCGATTAATCGTGAGCAAGTATTTGCCGGATTAAAATTAGCGGGTGATGAACACGAAGAAGCTTTACGTCGTCGTTTACGTGCGATGGAACGTGATGGACAGTTAATTTTTGCTCGTAACAGAACGTATGAGTTACCTGAGAACTTAGATTTATTGGAAGGCCTAGTATTAGGTCACCGTGATGGTTTTGGTTTTTTCCGTCCAGATGATGGTGGTAAAGATTTATTTATCTCTATCCGTCAAATGTCGACGTTATTCCATGGCGACCGTATTCTGGCACAGCCAGTAAAAGAAGAATTTAAAGGTCGTAAAGAAGCCCGTTTCGTTCGTCTATTAGATGCTGAACCACTGCAACTTGTTGGTCGTGTTTATTTAGATAAAGGCGTGGCATTCGTTCGTCCAGATGACAGCCGTATTAAACAAGAAGTACGTATCAGTGATGAAGAACGCCTTGGCGCTCGAGCTGGTCAAATGGTTGTTGTTGAAGTATTAAAACGACCGACTTATAACTTACCTGCGTTAGGTAAAGTAGTTGAAATACTCGGTGAGAATATGGCACCTGGTATGGAAATTCAGGTTGCGATCCGCACCCATGATATTCCACACGTATGGCCTGAGCATATTATTGATGACATGAAAAAATTGTCACCAGAAGTACCAGAAGATGCGAAATTAAATCGTGTTGATTTACGTGACTTACCTTTGCTAACAATTGATGGCGAAGATGCACGTGATTTCGATGACGCGGTATTTTGTGAACGTAAAAAAAGCGGTGGCTGGCGTTTATGGGTAGCGATTGCTGACGTAAGTTCATATGTACAAACTAATTCAGATTTAGATCTGGAAGCGCAAGGTCGAGGTAACTCAGTTTACTTCCCTGAGCAAGTAGTGCCAATGCTGCCAGAAGTACTATCAAATGGTTTATGTTCATTGAACCCACATGTAGATCGTCTATGTATGGTTTGTGAAATGACTATTTCTGATGCAGGTCGTTTATCTGGTTATAAGTTCTATGAAGCGGTGATGAATTCACATGCGCGTTTAACTTACACCAAAGTGGCTAACATTCTTGATGGCGACAAAGACTTGCGTGAAGAATACCAAGCTGTCGTGCCACATTTGCACCAGTTACACGATATGTACAAAGTATTAAAAGTAGCACGTTCAGAACGTGGTGCGATTGAATTTGAAACACTAGAAACGCGTTTCGTCTTTAATGAACATCGTAAAATCGACAAGATTGTACCTGTGGTACGTAACGATGCGCATAAACTAATTGAAGAATGCATGATTTTAGCAAACGTTGCATCTGCACGTTTTGTGAGTAAGCATAAAGCCGCTGCGTTATTGCGTGTGCATGATACTCCAGGCGAAGAAAAGTTAGTTAACTTCAGAAGTTTCCTAAGTGAAACGGGTCTAGAGTTAGGTGGTGGTTTGAAACCTACACCACTAGATTACGCTGCTTTGATCAGCAAAATTCAAGATCGTCCGGATAAAGAACTTATCCAAACGATGCTATTACGCTCAATGAAACAAGCGGTATATCAAGAAGAGAATAACGGTCACTTTGGCTTAGCACTAACAGCCTATGGTCACTTTACGTCGCCAATTCGTCGTTACCCTGACTTAGTATTGCATCGTGCAATCAAGTTTGAACTTGCTAACCAAGCTGCTGTTAAAGCAGGTTCGCCATTAACTAAACGTTGGACTAGCACTGGTGGTTATTGCTACCAGGTGAGTGATGTTGAAACATTAGGTGAGCACTGTTCATTAACAGAACGTCGTGCTGATGATGCAACCCGCGATGTATCAGACTTCTTGAAGTGTGAATACATGCAAGATCACCTAGGTGATACCTTTGATGGTGTCATTGCAGCGGTAACTGGTTTTGGTTTCTTTGTTCGTATCAAAAACTTAAACATCGATGGCTTGGTACATGTATCTAGCTTACGCGGTGATTATTATAACTTTGATGGCGGCCGTCAAACATTACGTGGCGAGAAAAGTGGCGTTGAATATCGCATTGGCGATCAAGTTGAAGTTAAAGTATTAGCGATCAACATGAACGACAAGAAAATTGACCTTGAGCTAGCGGGTGCGGTAACACACACACGTCGTAGTAAGCGTAAACCAGCAGAATTTTCTGGTAAACGTAAAGCTGAAGGTACAAAAGCGAAGCCAGCTAAAAAGACGAAATTAAAGTTAAAAACCAATAGTGATGTTGTGGCTAGTGCGGCTGAACAAGCGCGCGTTGCTGCAAAGTTAAAGCCGCAAACAGGTGATGCTGTTGAAAAAGGCACATCACCCGTTGATGACGTTAAACCGAAAGGCAAAACGAAACCAGCGAAGAAAAAAGTAAAAGCTAAGGCTAAATCACGTCCCGGCAGAGCCGAACGTTCAAAGCAAAAAGCCAATAAATAGTAATAGTAATAAGGTAGAGAGATACAATGAGCAGTGAACTAATTTTCGGTATTCATGCAGTCAAATCATTACTGGAGCATGAACCAGAGCGCTTCATTGAAGTATATGCACTGAAAGGTCGTGAAGATGACCGTCTAACGCCACTATTAGAAGAGTTACATAATATTGGTATTGCAGTGCAATTAGTTAACCGTAAAACACTTGATAACAAGTGTGACGGTGGCCGTCATAATGGTGTATTAGCACGCGTTATTGAAGGTAAAAAGTTAAACGAGTCAGATCTTGATACGTTACTTAACCGTATTGAAGAGAAAGAAGAACACCCATTATTATTGATTCTTGATGGTGTTACTGATCCGCACAACCTAGGCGCTTGTCTACGTAGTGCTGATGCGGCTGGTGTACACGCTGTTATCGTACCAAAAGATAAATCAGTACAACTGACGTCTGTGGTTCGTAAAGTAGCATGCGGCGCAGCTGAAACTGTGCCACTGATTGCCGTGACTAACCTTGCACGTACTATGCGTGAACTACAAGAGCGTCGCGTTTGGATCGTGGGTACTGCAGGTGAAGCAACGCAAGATTTGTATCAGCCTAAACTAACAGGTCCATTAGCTATTGCGATGGGTGCTGAAGAGAAAGGTTTACGCCGTCTAACACGTGAACATTGTGATGAGCTTATTAGCATTCCAATGGCAGGTAGCGTTTCAAGCTTGAACGTATCAGTTGCTACTGGTATTTGTTTGTTTGAAGTTGTGCGTCAACGCCAGGCTAAATAAAGCCGTTTCCTTGCTAACCTCAGGTTTGGCTATTTGCTTTAACCTGGGTGTTATAGGATTTGTTGATATAAAAAAAGCGTCCAATCAATGGACGCTTTTTATTTACTTTATTTTCTTCAATGTTGTGCTATTTAATTACGTGTTAACCGCGATTAAGCATCCATCACGTCAGACGCTTCACTTTTTCCATCACTATTTACGTGCACGTTATTACTGGCAATTTTGCTACCTTTTGGCATCTTCACGACTAATGTTTTCGCTAAGTCATCATGTAGGCAACGGCGTTTATCACCTCTGAAAATAGCCAAAAAGTTACTGATAGTAACAACAAAGCCCAAAATAGGCAGATAAGCAACAGCCCAAAATGGCAGGTAACGCTTGAGAATAATGTCTTGCAAGCTTAGGCGCTGGCCATTTTCTCCAACCACGGCAATACCGACAATACGTTTACCTAAGGTCTGGCCGTACTCTTTTAGTAGGTAGCTGTTTAATGCCATAAATAGCAGTATTTCAAGTAACGAAACTTTGACTTGAGTCGCGAATGAAATGGTAAAGCTTTCATCGATTCCTGCGCTTAGATTGAGTAAATCAAAACCGAGAATAAATGGGACTAACATAATAGTCGGAAAAACGATTTTATCTAATATGGCTGCTTGAAAGCGTTGAGCTAACGTCGCAAGTTCAACATATTGACGAGATGATGACGGTTCAGGTTGCATATGACTTCTATAAATTAGTTAGTTAACTGGATTTAGACCTAGATGATAATCAATCCTTAGCGTAACAATCAAGATTTACTCGCACTTATTTATCGAATCTAGTTTATTGGAACCAAATTTGATCCGTAAGGTAAGATTATTGTTATTATGCTAACTGATGTTTAATTTTAGTATATGGGATGAGTTATGACTTGGATGTGTCGTCAGTTTAGTGAGTTGTCGAGTTTACAGCTTTATGATGTATTGCAATTACGCGCGGCTATTTTTGTGGTCGAGCAGGATTGTCCTTATCAAGATATTGATGGTTTAGATCTTCATCCCGAGACGCGTCATGTACTGCATTATAATAGCCAAGGTGAGTTATTAGCTTATCTGCGTATATTGGCGGCAGGCGTGAGCTACCCTGATGTTGCGATTGGTCGTGTGGTTACTGCTGCCTCTGCACGTGGGCAGGGACTTGGCCATCAACTACTAGATCGCGGTATTAATGCTGCTAAGTCTGTGTGGCCAGCACAGGACTTATACTTATCAGCGCAGGCTCATCTGCAACATTATTATCAGCGTTATGACTTTGTTACTGTAACGGCAGAGTATTTGGAAGATGGAATTCCCCACGTTGGAATGCGCTCGAAAGCGAGTGCTGAGCGTTCGAGAAACTCATAACAAACAAGACGAGTAACATACACGAGAGCATATACGGCGATAGTATTCTGATCATAACAATTCCTTGTTTAGTATTAATAACATTTTGTTTTACTGTAAATGTTTTCGTTAATTTCTATCTGAGTGATATTTAATATGGCACATATTATTCATTGTTTTGGACAGGTTGATGATTAAAATTGAAATCACTATTTGTTATTAATACTTTTATTTATCAATAATTAAAAGATGAATTTTGATTAGTACTTTAGGTCTAATGCTCCACTGTTTTGGCTCTCGCTATAAATATTTACGATTATCTTCGTTGTCGAGTTGTATTGTGGTGAGTGACACTATATAATTCGCGGTCTCAAAATTAGTCATTTTTCTATACGTTCCTTGCCTCGATGGACCGACTAAGCCAGAGCCGAGGCTGATTAAACCCGTGAGGAGCTTACGATGCGTCATTACGAAATCGTATTTATGGTTCACCCAGATCAGAGTGAACAAGTTACAGGCATGATTGAGCGTTATAGCGCTATCATTACTGAAGCAAATGGTACAATCCACCGTCTAGAAGACTGGGGTCGTCGCCAATTAGCATACCCAATCAACAAACTTCATAAAGCTCACTATGTTCTTATGAACATTGAAGCTGGCCAAGATGTTATTGATGAGCTAGAAAATAACTTCCGCTTTAACGACGCTGTTATCCGTAACATGTTCTTGCGTACTAAAGGTGTAGTTACTGAAGCTTCTCCAATGGCTAAAGCTAAAGAAGAACGCCGTGAAGCGCCAACTGCTGCTACTGAAGCACCAGCTGCTGCTGAATAATAGCGTTTTAGCTATAGGTATTTGTTTGTTGGATAACATTTAGTTATCCAATTTGTTGAGAAGATTTTAGGAGATTTTCATTATGGCACGTTTTTTCCGTCGTCGTAAATTCTGTCGTTTCACTTCTGAAGGTGTTACGGAGATTGATTATAAAGATATCGCTACGTTAAAAAACTACGTAACTGAAAGCGGTAAAATTGTACCAAGTCGTATTACTGGCACACGTGCTAAGTACCAACGTCAACTTGGTCGTGCGATCAAACGCGCACGTTACTTGTCTCTACTTCCATACACTGACTTACATAAGTAAGCTATTGTTTGGTCGTCAAGACTAACTCTACATTTCTGAGGAAAGGTAATGCAAGTAATTTTATTAGACAAGATCGCTAAGTTAGGTAACTTAGGCGAAACTGTTAACGTTAAAGCTGGTTATGCTCGTAACTTCCTTTTACCGAAAGGTAAAGCTGTTCTAGCAACTAAATCTAACGTTGAATCTTTCGAAGCACGTCGTGCTGAACTAGAAGCTAACGTAGCTGCTGTTAAAGCAACTGCTGAAGCTAAAGCTGCAACAATCAACGCTCTAGAAGCTGTTGTTATTGCAACTAAAGCTGGTGACGAAGGTAAGATTTTCGGTTCTATTGGTACTCGTGACATCGCTGATGCGATCGTTGCTGCTGGTGTTGAAGTTGCTAAAAGCGAAGTTCGTCTTCCTGAAGGCGCTCTACGTACTCTTGGTGAGTTCGAAATTAGCATCCAAGTACACAGCGAAGTATTCGCTACAGTAAACCTACAAATCGTAGCTGAAGCTTAATTTAAAGTTTAACTTTAAATTAACTGCAGAATAAAGCCATGACCTCGGTCATGGCTTTTTTTATGCCTGCGATTTAGTATTTTACGACAAAACAGTTCACGTGCATCACTAAACGGCTAGCAAGGCTAAACCGTTATGGCGAATAACAGACGATTGTTAATAACCTACTATTTTGGATAACCAGTTATGTCACGAATCGACTTATATAACGGTTGCAGTTGCTTATACATTTTCAAATACACTTGGTTATACAGCGCATCATAAGTCGCGACGACTTCAGGTTGAGGTTGAAATATTTCATTTACCCGTGTCATCGCAGCAATTGCGTGATCAAAACTGCTATAAATTCCCAATCCCACGGCGGTCACAATCGCTGCACCTAATCCCGATGTTTCAAAGGTATGCGGTCGCTCTGCTGGCATATTAAAAATATTAGCTGTTAACTGCATGGCGACATCACTTTGCGAACCACCGCCTGATACTCGCAGTGTGGTTATTTTGACCTTGTTGCGTTTGCTGATACGTTCTTTGCCCTCACGTAATGCGTATGCTAAGCCTTCTAATATCGCCCGGTAGATATGCGTACGGGTATGTACATCACCAAAACCAATAATACCGCCTTTAGCCTCAGGGCCTGGATCACGCGCGCCTGGTGTCCAATAAGGCTGTAACATCAGTCCCATAGAACCCGCTGGGATCTTAGCGACTAAACGATCGAATAATACTTCAGGTGCGATACCCTCGGCATCGGCAATATGCTGCTCACGTAATCCAAACTCTTTTTTAAACCAACTGATTAGCCAAAAGCCTCGATAAATCATGATCTCAGAGGAATAGTGACGTGGTATTGCCGAGGGAAAAGGCGGTAAGTGTGGCGTCGCTTCAACATATTTATCTGTGGTGATATTAATGGTTGCTGTGGTGCCATAACTTAAACAAGCGATATGCGGACGATCACCACCAGAGCCGATAATTTCACAGGCTTTATCTGAGGCTGACGCGATAACCGGTAAGCCAGCTGGAATACCGGTATGGATCGCGGCCTCCTCAGACACATGGCCGACAAGTTCTCCGGGTTCAATAAGTTTAGGTAACATGCTTGGATCGATGGCGAGCATATCCCAGCGCCAATCGGATTTTTTTAACCAAGCTAATTTTTTATAATCAAATGGGATATAACCGACTTGGCTACCGATGGAATCGACAATATTGTCGGTGAATTTATAATTTAGAAAACCAGACAGCAGCAAATACTTGGATGTGTCACGCCAGATGTCAGGTTGATTTTGACGGATCCAAATAGCTTGGGACTTTTCTTGGAAGCGTTGAATAATATCTTCGACACGGGCAATTTTGAATAACCAGTTCCAAGGCCACTGAATACTTTCTTGCTGAGCGTGACGTTGATCTAGCCAGATGATCGCAGGGCGTAATGCGTTGCCTTCACTGTCGAGGTTGATCACTGTGCCGCGCTGCGTGGTGATCGACATGCCGACAATATCGCGTTTATTGATCGCAGGGTATTGGGATAGATCTTGCCAAAGTAAGTCACAGGCTTGCTTGACTGCTAGCCAATAGTAATCAGGATCCTGCTCAGCCCAACCGGGTTGCGTTGAAAAGTAGGGGGTGATCACTTGTTGCCCTTTGGCGAGCAAATTACCTTGAGTGTCAAACAGCAGTGCGCGCACACTTTGCGTGCCATTATCAATGCTGAGTAAATAACCTTGCTGTTGTAGCTGCTGCTCGGGTGCTCGCGAGCTTGATGCACTGCGTACCGACGCTGATGTTATTGATGTAGGAGCTCGACTATCCATGTAAATTATCTCCGACTGAATTAGTGTGCAACTACACGGGGTGGATCATCGTTAAACGCAGCTAAAGCAACTCTTTGTTGCGGTAACCCGTAATAACGTTGAATGATGTCTGTATAGCGTTCAACTTCGTGTTGCCATTGGTTATCATCCCAGTGTAATACGGGTTGGCAAAGTGGCTGTAATTGCGCAAACAACTGCTCGCCACCTTTAGGTAATAATAAGCCAATGCGACTTCGACGTAATAATAGATCATCAAGGTGTACCACCATTTCGTGCTGTAAAATCCACTTTAATTCAGCAAGAAAGGTGTTGGTACTCCCAATTGATTTTAGCTCATCGTGACGAGCATGATTAAGCAAGTAACTATAATTGTTACCGTACTGACTTTTTAAACGCTGTATTTGCTGTTGAGGTAAATTGCTGTCCACGGGGGGCGTTACGGTAATAGGTTTAAACAATTTGCTCGTTTGTAGATCCACTAAATTCATATCAGGTAAGTAATGTTGCGCCACTTTTAATACATCAAGCGCGATTAGTCTGAAGGTCGTTAGCTTACCGCCCGCCACGCTTATCAAGCCCTGCTCATTCCAGATCGAATGTTCACGTTTTTCATCTGACGGCTTAGTATTGTTGACATCATTTTTGGTATTGGCACTGTTACTGACAACGGGGCGGATCCCGGCATAAGTCGATATCACGTCGGCTTCGTTGATATCGGCTTGCGGGAATTGTTTGTTGATCCCGTTGAGAAGGTAATCAACTTCGTTTTGGCTAATGCAAGGTTGTTGTTCTAGATCGTGATGATGGTCAAGATCCGTGGTGCCAATGACAGTACTATTTTCCCAAGGAAATGCAAAAATAGGGCGCTTATCTTCAGGGTGGAAGTAACTGACAGAGTAGGCCAATGGTAATCGCCAACTGGGCACGATCAAGTGACTGCCACGTAAAGGTCGAATGGCTTTTTTGGCTTGCATCTGTTGGCGTAATTTATCGGTCCAAGGCCCTGTAGCATTGATAACTACTTTTGCGGCTAAGTTAAATTCTTGTCCAGACACTTGGTCTGCGACGCGAATACCTGTGACTTGCTCGGCGGTTTTAACTAGCTGTTGAGCGCCAAGGTAATTGATCACTGTGCCACCAAGCTCTTGCGCTTCTTGTAATACTCGCATTACCAACCTTGCGTCGTCAGTCACCGCATCTGCAAATTGGGTCGCACCGCGTAATTTGTGCTGCTCAATCCCTGGTACATGAAAGTCGGCAATACCATGATTAATATAACTGTGATTACGCTTGCCACCAATCCAATCGTAAATGGTCAGTAAGCTATTAAACACGAAAGGCCCAGGAAATTGAGATTTATAATGGCCCATCAAAAATTGCAGTGGATTGACTAAACCGGGTAACTCGCTTAGTAGTTTTTCCCGTTCAGTTACAGCGTCTTTGGTCATGGTATATTGGCCACTGCCGAGATAACGTAAGCCGCCGTGTACCATTTTTGATGATTTACTTGATGCGCCCCAAGCAAAATCTTGTTTTTCGATTAATAATACCTTAAGTCCTGCTTGGCTAGCGGTTAATAAGATTCCTGCACCGGTAATACCCCCGCCAACGACGATCATATCCCAGACGGTATTATCCTTATTGAGTTGGAGCTTTTCGAGTTGCTGGTCTCGAGTCAAACTTGTTAATGGCTGATACATAAAAAACCCTCTTAGCTGATTTGTTGTTGCTGCTTTTGAGTGCTCGTTTCGTTCAAGTCGATGACTTGATCTTGTTTTGACTCTGGTCCTACTTCTGTCTTAAGTTCTGATGTTGAGACTTCAGCTGAAGCAATAAGGCAATGTGGGTTCATGATCTGTTGTGGATCAAAAGTATCACACAGAGATTGAATCGCTTTGATCGTCAACGGTCCTTTTTCTGTGACTAAATAGGGCTGATGATCTTTACCGACACCGTGTTGATGGCTAATCGTACCTCGGTTATTGACGATGATCTCTGACGTTGAGTGTTTTAGTTTTGCCCATTGCGCTAAGGTTTGCTTATAGTTCTTACCGGCTTTGAATATATAGGTGGTGTAGATACTCGATCCTTGCTGGTAAAAGTGGGATAAGTGAGTAAATACATGTAGCTGTGGAGCCTCTTCTGCATTTAAATCTTGTGCTAAGACAGTGCGGAGATTGGTTTCTATTTTAGTTAATAGATTATCGACGTTATGCCAATCGGTGGCTGTTTCGAGCGTATCAACCACATAGCCTTTTTGCCACAAAGCCTCACGGAAGTAGGGCATGGTAAAGCGTTTCTCCGCCCATTTATTACCCATGAATGAACCGGTATATAAACCTTGATGTGCTTTGGTTATTTTTTTTAATTGTTTTAATGCATTGCTGCATTGGAATGCGGTACCCGTTAAGCCAAAGGTCATCATGCACTTGCCTTCTTTCGTACCAAATAAAGAGAGGGCTTTTTCCAGTAAGGCTATTTGTTTTCCATGTCCTGCTAAGGCGAGTTGGGTTTCGGTTTCGATGGCATTGCTTAGGCGTAACATCGACAATTGAATATCTGATTGGACTAAGGTTTTCGCGGCCTCTTTAGCTTGCTGCCAACTTGGGAAGAAGGTCACGTAAAAATTTTCTTGTTCAGCCAGTTTACGTACGCGTACTTTAACCGTCGATAAAATGCCAATGCGACCTTCCGAACCCATCAATAAGGCTTTAATGTCAGGGCCTGCTGCTGATGCGGGAAAAGTGGGAATATCCAACAGGCCGACAGGGGTAATGACTTCACCGCCGGCAAACAATTCTTCGATACGGCCATAACGTAAAGACTGTTGACCACTCGATCGCGTGACGACCCAGCCACCTATGGTTGAAAGTTCGAAAGATTGTGGGAAATGGCCCAGCGTATAACCTTGAGCACGTAATTGAGATTCGACTTGTGGCCCAGGTGTACCAGCCCCAAATGTGGCTAGCTGGCTGTCGGTATCCAATGCGATGAGGCGGTTCATACGACCCATATCTACGGTTAATATGGCTTGTTGTGAGGCGAAGGGGTTAATGTGGCCTGCAACACTGGTACCGCCGCCATAGGGGATCACCAGAATATGCTGCTGTTGACAGAAACTCAGCAGTTCGATTAAGTCGTCATTATTTTCTGGGAATGAAACACCATCTGGAAAATATTCAAAATCGCCGCTGCGCATGGCTAACCAGTCCGGTAGACTTTGGCCTCGAGCATGGCGAATACGGATTTCAGGATCACGATTAATTAAGCGGTGAGTCGGCAATCTTGATTCAGGCACTTGCTTTATAACATCGCTAAGCTGTGCATCGACGAGTGGTGTTGTCGTGCCGACTTTTGCCAGTAAAAAAGCATCAGCTGTATTGGGTAAATCTAATTTATTGGCTTCATCGCCCCAACCATTCCAACGTTTCATGCGGTTATCTTCCTTGTTATATTATGGTATGTAGCATAAGTTTAAGCGCAAAGCTTGGTTGAGCGCATTGTCGTATTAAGCCAAGATAAGTATCAAATTAGGACTAACTCACAATACGTTAGGGTAAAGCTCGCTATACTCAATAATACGTATTGAATAAGGATGATTCAGTTATGGTGGGGTTAGGTTCGGCATCAGTGCCAGTGGTAAAACAGTATTTGCGCTATGTCGAGACATTGGATATCGATATTCCGGCGTTACTAGTGGCGAGTCGCATATCTGCAGCGACGTTGACAGAAGAAAACGAACGTATTAGTGGTGAACAGCTGCAGGCTTTTTTAGCCAACCTTATCATTGCCACGGACGATCCATTATTTGGTTTAAAGAGTGGTGTATTTGTTGAACCGAGTTCATACAGCGTATTGGGTTATATCACGATGACCTGTGCAACACTTGCGCAAGTATTAGAGCGAATTCAACCTTATGAAAAATTGGTGGGAGACATGGGCGTTACGTCCATTGAGTATCTGCCACAGCAATTAAGCATTCACTGGCATTGTGCTTATACGTTTGAAGATGTGCGCGAGCAGATGGTCGATAACGTGTTTGCCTCTTGGCTGGCTTATGCTCGTTGGCTGTCGGGACAAGATGTTGGTCCGTTAGCAGTGCATTTACAGCGGGCAAAACCAGCGCCTGCACAGCTTCAACATTACCAGCAGGTTTTTGATTGCCCTGTGTTATTTTCTCAACCCAATAACAGTCTTATTTTGCCTCGTGATTATTTGGATATCCCATTGCGACAGCCTGACCCTGGTTTGTTACAAACCTTAGAGTTACATGCAGCAGGACAAGTTTCAGCTTTGGGTGATTCACATCGTTTTAGTATTCAAGTCAAAGATATTATCCGCACTTTATTAGCCAAGGGGATCACCCGTAAAGATATGGTTGCTGGTCAGTTAAATATGAGCGAACGGACATTACAGCGAAAATTACAGCAAGAACAAACCAGTTATCAAAAATTACTAGATGAAGCGCGATTATTATTAGCTCAGCAATATTTAACTGAAACATTATTACCAGTAGATGATATTGCTATGCAGTTAGGATTTAGTGAAACCCGTTCATTTTTTCGGAGTTTTAAGGGCTGGACAGGGCAAACCCCGAGTATTTATAGAGAATCTAGTTCACATAAATCAGGCTAAACCAATGATTTCTGATGCACAAGCCTTTCAATTGTTGAGTATGAAGTCTAAAATTTGGCATAAATTATAAAGATAAACCCTATACTGCTTCACAGCAGGATGCAATTAGTGAGTATATGATGAAAAAAATTACAACAATGATCGTCGCGTTAGCATGTCTAGTACCTTCTTTATCTATGGCCGCGGGTGGTGATGTTGCTGCTGGCAAAGCAAAAGCAGCAGTATGTGCAGCTTGTCACGGCGCAGCAGGTATTTCTGCAATCCCTATGTACCCAAATCTAGCGGGTCAAAAAGAAATGTATTTAGTTAATGCATTAAAAGCGTATAAAACAGGTCAACGTACTGGCGGCATGGCACCAGTGATGAGTGGACAAGCAATGGCATTATCTGATGCTGACATCAATAACGTTGCGGCATACTTCTCAAGCCTTAAATAGTAGTGCGTGAATTGCTACTAATAAGCGCATAAAGCCTCATGATGAGGCTTTTTTATTAACCAAAAACCGTCAAACACTTCCCTCGACTAAATTTTTACTGCTTCTCAGGTTATTTCATTTCCCCTACAGGGATATTTTGAGGATAATGGTTAATCACACTAAATTTCGTGAGTGCTAGCATGGCCGATAAACGTCAAAATCAGTTTCAAAATCAGTTTTCAAAAGATAAAAATAAAAAAGACAGTGCTGTTGATGCGCTAAAAGTGCCGCCGCATTCGTTTGAGGCTGAGCAATCGGTTTTAGGTGGCTTATTCATTGATAATGAAGCCTGGGATCGTGTAACCGAATTTATTGTGGCGAAAGATTTTTACAGCCGCCCACATCAACTTATCTTCGAAGCGATGGCTAAGTTGGTGGATCAACATATCCCTCTCGATATTATTACCGTATCGGAATGGCTAGATAACGAAGAGCTGCTTGATGATGCTGGTGGCTTTGCGTATCTGGGTGATATTGTTAAAAATACCCCAAGTGCGTCGAACATTACTGCGTATGCAAACATCGTACGTGAGCGAGCGGTGATCCGTGAGCTTATTGCTGTTGCGAGTGATATCACTGAATCAGGTTATGAGCCACAAGGGCGTAAAAGTACCGACCTGCTTGATTTAGCGGAAAGTAAAGTATTCCAAATTGCAGAATCAAGACAGAGTGAAGGCCAGGGCCCGAAAAATCTAGAAAGTGTCCTGCAAGAAACCGTTGATAAAATCGAAGAGCTTTACCAAACCCCACATGATGGTGTGACAGGTGTGGCTTCTGGTTATAACGATCTTGATGGCATGACAACGGGCTTTCAACCGTCTGATTTGATTATTGTTGCAGCTCGTCCATCGATGGGTAAAACGACATTTGCGATGAACTTATGTGAGCACGCGGCATTAAACGAAGATAAACCAGCGGTTATTTTCTCGCTGGAGATGCCTGCAGAACAGATTATGATGCGTATGCTCGCGTCACTCGGAAAGATTAACCAAACTAAAGTACGTACCGGCCAGTTAGATGATGATGATTGGGCGCGTCTATCTGCAACCATGAAAAGCATGCTAGAGCAGGGGAAAATGTACATTGATGATAGTTCTGGTTTGACTCCGACCGAGGTACGTTCGCGCTCACGTCGTATTGCGCGTGATCATGGGGGTATCAGTATGATCATGATCGATTACCTACAGTTGATGCGTGTACCCGCGTTAAGTGAAAACAGAACCTTGGAAATTGCAGAAATTTCGCGTTCATTGAAGTCCCTTGCCAAGGAACTTAAATGTCCTGTTATTGCCTTATCACAGCTTAACCGCTCGTTGGAGCAACGTGCAGATAAGCGCCCTGTTAACTCGGATCTACGTGAATCCGGTTCGATTGAGCAGGATGCCGATTTAATTATGTTTATTTATCGTGATGAAGTTTATAACGATGATTCGCCAGATAAAGGCACCGCCGAAATCATTATCGGTAAACAACGTAACGGCCCGATTGGTAAAGTCAGACTGACCTTTAACGGTCAATTCTCACGTTTTGATAACTTTACTGGTCCTGCTTATGATGATGATTACTAAGGAATAGCTATGCGTTCAGCAACGGCTGAAATATGTTTGCAGTCATTGCAGCATAACGTTAAACAGATAAAAAGCATTGCCCCAAACAGTAAAATAATGGCCGTTGTGAAAGCGAATGCTTATGGTCATGGTTTATTGGCTGTTGCGAGATCATTGAAAGCGGTCGATGCATTTGCAGTGGCACGTGTTGAAGAGGCATTAACGCTACGTAGTGGCGGCATTGTTAAACCAATTTTGCTGTTGGAAGGTTTTTTTTCAACAGACGAGTTACCGATCTTAGTTGCCAATAATATTCAGACATCGGTGCATATTGAACAGCAATTGGCTGAGCTTGAAGAGGCGGATTTAGATGCGCCGATTCATGTGTGGTTGAAAATGGATACTGGCATGCATCGTTTAGGTATCCGCCCGGATAACTGCAAGCGTGCGATTGAGCGTTTAAAGAATAATACTAATGTGGTGCAACCTGCTCGGTTGATGACGCATTTTAGTTGTGCTGATGAAGCTGATCCAAGTATTACCCAGCGCCAAATTGATTTATTTGATGAATTAGTCGCAGGTGAAGAAGGGGAACACTCGATTGCCAATTCAGCTGGTGTTTTAGCGTGGCCGACTGCACGTCGTGAATGGATCCGTCCTGGTATTATGTTGTATGGCGTATCACCGATGATCGGTGCAACGGCCGTCGAGCATAACCTCAAGCCGGTGATGACATTAACCACTGATTTGATTGCAGTACATGATATTAAGCAAGGCGAAAAAACCGGTTATGGCGGTATTTGGAGCGCACCTAAAGATACGCGATTGGGTGTTGTTGCTGTCGGTTACGGTGATGGTTATCCACGTATGGCACCTGAAGGCACACCTGTTTTAATTAACGGCCGTATCGTACCGATTGTTGGCCGTGTATCGATGGATATGCTAACGGTGGACTTAGGCGCTGATTGCCAAGACCAAGTCGGTGATAAAGTGATCATGTGGGGCGCCGGGTTACCCGCTGAATTAGTGGCTGAACACATAGGTACCATCGCATATGAACTCGTCACTAAGCTTACGCAACGGGTATCGCTAAAATATTTATAAATTTATAAAAATTAGTGAATTGTCATATTGATGTTACCGCTTTGTAAGCTAAAGAAAGTCAAGTTATATCAAGCTATTATATGCATAAATAACAGATGGTCATGAATATTAATGCAGTATATTAGGTATTAGCTGCACTTATTATCTGCATTTTGTGAATTAATTAGGCTATTATAGTATAGAGTCACGACTCTATATACTCAATTAGGGTTGTAACAGCACCGATAATAGCAAATTACTGTTTTATTTCGGCGATATTTAGCGAATAAGTGTAAATTTGATTGATGTAACTAAAGGTTATTATTAAGCTTAATTTATCCCACTTTATATAATTTAATTTGTGCAATGATGAGGGCATATGACAGAAAATAACACGACGCAAAGAAATCTTCCGAGGCAGGAAAGAAGCCTTGAAAGAGTAAAGCAAATAATTGATTCTGCGGCAGCTTTGTTTGATGAAATTGGTATTGCTAATGCTACGCCTTCTGATATAGCAAAAGCATCAGGTTTAACCAGAACATCGTTGTACCGTTATTTTCCAAATAAAGCATCGATAATTCGTGCTTTAGCAGAGCGTCACCTTCAAGCACTGCAATTACGATTCTCGGCTGTACCAAGTGATTTACCACTTGGAGAACGCATTGAATTGGTTATTGAGGTATACGCTGAATTTTATCGTAAAGAACCGGGTTATATGGCTGTTTGGTCGGGTGTAGATTCCTTACCTGAGCTAAAAAGTATTGATCAGTCAGCGCTTGATTTCCATTCTGCAGTGATTCAAAAGCAAATGGAAAGCATCGTTTCTGATGAGATTAGTGCTGAGCAGATTAAGATGATCTCGGTTATCTTGCCACGTACTGTCGGCTCTATTTTACGTCTAGCAGTACAAGAGCCTGAATCAGCAGATAAATACGTTCGTGAAGCAAAAGTGCTAGCGACTGTATATTTGACTCATTACGCACATCTTTCTGGTTATGACCTTAAGAGTCAGTTAAACGCAGAATAATCGAATAAATTAGCAGTGTTGAGCCCATAACACTGCTACCCTCCTTAAATTAGCAGCGGATGCTTACCCTCAAATAATGGAACTGTTTTATGCCTATCTCTTATGTTGAACCTGTATTTCGTCCGCCGAGTGAATGGCGTTCATTGATCTTACAAGTCGCAAATGGTTGTTCTTGGAATAACTGCACTTTTTGCGATATGTATACGCAACCACAGAAAAAATTTCGCGCTAAAAAAATCGATGACATCGAAGCTGAAATTTTAAGTGTTGTTGCCAGTGGTCAAAAACATCAGCGTGTTTTTCTAGCAGACGGCGATGCGATGACGTTACCGTTTAAACGTTTAAAAGAGATCTTATTACTGATCCGTAAACACATGCCCGATGTGCAAAGAGTGAGTGCCTATTGCCTGCCGCGTAACATCAAAAGTAAATCATTGGCTGAGCTTTATGAGTTAGGTAATTTAGGACTCGGTATTGTTTATGTTGGTTGTGAAAGTGGTGATGATGAGGTGCTGGCGTTAGTCGAAAAAGGTGAAACGTACGATTCACAACTTGATGCGTTATACAAACTCAAAGGCGCAGGCATTAAAACCTCGGTGATGATATTAAATGGCCTTGGTGGTACTGAATTTACCAAACAGCATGCATTAAACTCAGCTCGCTTGATGAATGAAGCACAACCAGATTATTTATCCACGTTAGTGGTGTCTTTTCCATTGGGCCAAGCTAAATTTGCGCACAATTTTAAAAATGGTTTCCAATTACCCGATCAACACGGATTATTTCTGGAAATGCAGATGCTGCTAGAGAATTTGGAATTGAATAATACGGTATTCAGATCTGACCATGCCTCTAACTATTTGTCTTTGAAGGGCACGTTAGGGAAAGATAAAGCGCAGTTGTTAGCGCAAGTGCGCAGTGCGATTGAAGCACCAGAGCACAGTAAATTGCGTAAAGAGTGGCAGCGCGGACTATAAGTTTAGGTTCTGCATTATGTCCATCATATTAAACGTCGTCATTATCACAAGCTTAATAAAAACAGCTGACACGAGATGACAACAAGAAAGTGCGATGCTATGGTTATATTTCAATAAATTTTATCTTATGAACGCTTAATTACCGATAGCTTTAACCTATCAAAATGATTGGGTAAAGCAATTGGTTTAAGATTATATTTAATGTAAAAATTATGCCGTAAATAAGCAAATATTTAATTAATTTAGGAGATTAAAATGGTTTTAGTAGGACGTCAAGCACCTGACTTTACAGCTGCAGCAGTACTAGGTAACGGCGAAATCGTTGATAGCTTTAACTTCACTGAATTCACTAAAGGTAAATCAGCAGTTTTATTTTTCTACCCTCTTGATTTCACATTTGTTTGCCCATCAGAGCTAATCGCTTTTGATCACCGTCTTGAAGAATTCCAAAAGCGCGGCGTTGAAGTAATCGGTGTTTCAATCGATTCACAATTCAGCCACAACGCATGGCGTAACACTGCTATCGAAGATGGCGGTATCGGTCCAGTTAAATACCCACTAGTAGCTGACGTTAAGCACGAAATCTGTAAAGCATACGACGTTGAACATCCAGAAGCTGGTGTTGCTTTCCGTGGTTCTTTCCTAATCGACACAAACGGTGTTGTTCGTCACCAAGTTGTTAACGACCTTCCTTTAGGCCGTAACATCGATGAAATGCTACGTATGGTTGATGCACTAAACTTCCACGAGAAAAACGGTGAAGTTTGTCCTGCACAATGGGAAGCTGGCAAAGAAGGTATGGACGCATCTCCAGAAGGCGTTGCTAAATACCTAACTAAAAATGCTAAAAGCCTATAATTCTTACTTACTCTGTTAAGTAAAAATTAAGTCTTAATAAAAAGCCAATCTCATTGAGATTGGCTTTTTAGTATCTGGGATTTGGTATTGATTGGCGTTTGCTTCACAATATAACTTAATTATTGAAATAGCTTAATTATCGAAACATATCTCAATTGAAGCACTGCCGAATTTACTTGTGAGTGGCAGTAACAATTTAGGCCCTTCTGATTTATGTGTCACAGTATGACCCTTACCCGATACCACGATCGGCGTAGACATATCAAAATCAAAGCCTTTATCGGCTAAAATACGTTTTGCACCACCGGTAACCATATTCGTGATCTCACCAACCATATCAATGACTTCAGCATCAATAGCAGCGGGCTTTTCACCAAGCATGTTATTCATGATAGCTAATGCGAGTGGCTCATCAAATGTCAGTGCAAATGAACCTTTAGCTTGAGTAGACATCATTCCCATAATACCGGAGATGTCACCTTTCGCTTTATCATCTTTTTTAAGTCTTGGCTTGCCTGGAGTTAACTCCACTTGCGCCATGGTATTCAATACGTTTAATAAAGATGAAATAAATGGATTAATAAATTCTACGCGCATCGTTCTTGTTCCTGAAATTTAATTATTTACGACAATCGGCACAGATACCGTGTGCTTCTACTGTCTTGGTCGTAATTGCAAAACCATGCTCATCTGCAAGTGATTGCAGCAATTCTTCGATTTCGGTATTGTGCAATTCAATCACGCCACCACAACTCTTACATAAGAGTAGCTGTGAAGGATGTTTTTCTCCAAAATGCGGGCATAAAATAAAAGCATTGCTTGATTCTATTTTATGGATGAAACCTTCTTCTAATAGAAAGTCGAGGGCACGGTATACCGTCGGCGGTTTGGCATTTGGTTCTAATAGCTGCAGCTGAGCAAGTAGATCGTAAGCGCTGATCATGGCATTGTGCTGTGCCATTAATAAAAAGATCTGCTGCCTAATAGGGGTGAAGCGAACCGCACGCGTAACACAAAGCTGTTGGGCTCTGTAGAGTAAATTGTTCGCTGAATCTGTCATAGGGATCATTAAATGGCTGAGAAAGGATAATGCTAACACATTGAGGTGGGTTTGCTAATTGGAATACGTTAAAAATAGCCTAGAGGCGGGCTTTTATAGTGGTTTTTTTAGTGTTATATAATCAAGGTGTAAAAGATACCGGTATCATAATATTATATACTGCTTAATAAGTCGTTTATAACGATATATTTTATTATCTCTATTTATACCTATAGCTTTAGCAAAATATAGGTAGATTATGATTATAACTAGGTTACAACGCTATTTTTTGTAATCTATTTACCTTATTTTATTCCTCAATAAAAGATCATGTTGAACGCTGTATGCAGGGCATATTTATGCGCGCTCAACATGATGAAGTTCGATTAGCTTTACAATTGGTTCGCTTGTAAAAAGCTGTTGTATACCCAGCGATAAGTGGTGTGCTGGCCTAAGATACCCCCCAGTTCCATGCCTTTTTCACTGCGCCAATCATCCATCACCTCAGCCAGTACCGATGCCCACGTTGCTACTTTTACACCTGCTTGTGTCATGCGATGAATGGATGCGTCTGCAACCGCTTTATTCCATGTACCTGATGCATCGACGACAGCATAAACATCATAACCTTCTGCGACGGCTGAAATAGCGGGGAACATTAAACACACATCGGTCACTATTCCCGCCATGATGATTTTCTTACGCCCTGTTGCCTCGATGGCCTGTTTGAATGCTGGGCTTTTCCATGCATTAATTTCACCTGCGCGTTCTATAATGTCATGGCCTAAAATATCGGTTATTTCAGACATGATTGGGCCATTCGGACCATCTGGCATACTTGCTGTTGTCACCGTAGGCATGCCGACTGTTTTTGCCATTGCGCATAAGCCTTTGATGTTTTCGGTCATCAAATGTGGGTCTTGATCGCGGCAGCTAACGAGTAGCCCAGTTTGATGGTCAATCATCGCCAATACGGCATTATCAATCGTTAATGTTTCTGCAAATTTATTCATGGTAATTTCCTTTTACTTTATCGTTAAATTTGATCGTTGAAATGCATAATTAAATAACGGGTTATTGATTGCTAATAACAACTATCTCGACATCTGTGTTCGCCGTGAGATCTGTTTGATAACTCCGGATCAAATCGCCATCTTCAGCGTCGAAGGTGCTATTTTTATCCGCGAATGCCACGTTGCCTTTACTGACATAAGCGAGTGTTTCATGCGTGAAATGTATGCTTTCTCCTGCAGCCAAGCGCACTATGTCGATGGCTGTTTTGCTATCAAAAGTCTGGCTTTGATTCTTCGCACCGCCATAGATACGGGTCACGCCATTAGCATTTAATTTATAGTGTTTGTATCCCGCAGGTTGGCCTGACTCATCGGGTAGTACCCATAACTGCAACATACGGTTTTTGCTGTTATCTGGATTGATTTCGTTGTGTGAGAAACCTTCGCCACCGGCACGTTGTATTTGTGCTTCACCCGCATTTAAGCTTTGGCCGTGTTCAAGCGAACCTTCGTGACTTACACGGCCGTCTATCATGATAGAAATTACATCGATTTCTTTATGTGGGTGCATATGCGTTTGACCGCGAGGATTAAATTGCGCATCAGCGAGGTAAACAAAATTACCGATACCATCGAATGTATTGGCTACTTTATTACGACCAAATACACGTCTATCCGTGACTAAGCGATGTTCTGTTAAACCAGCAAAACCGCCGAGGGGTAATGATTTTCTACTGAGTATTTGCATGTTCTGCTCCATGTTTTTGAGTTATTTTATTTTGGTATTATTTACGCGGAAGTTATTTGGTGTGGTTGTTAACATCGCGTTGTTGAAATTAATAATAGGACGTTAAGGTTGTTTGATAAATACTGACTTATTGATATGATAATTCCATATTCAACAACAATGGACAGGCGTTGATAACATGGAAAATGATTTAAACGACATGATGGTGTTTTTAGCGGTGGTAGAAACAGGCAGTTTTACCCTTGCAGCAGACAGACTCAGTATCCCCAAAGCGAATGTGAGCCGTAAAGTCTCACGGTTAGAGCAGCAATTAAATATCACCTTGTTAGAACGCTCGACGCGTTCACAGCATTTAACTGAAGCGGGTAAACGCTATTTAGTACATTGTAAGCGGGTGCATGAAGAACTGGACTTAGCCAAGGCATCGGTATCGGAATTATTACATAGCTATAAAGGTGAATTAAAAGTTGGCGCATCAATATCGACAGGGCAGCAGATATTAAGACCGGCTTTAGCGACCTTTATGCATCAATATCCAGAATTAAACGTGCAACTTAATCTCGTTAACCGGCGTGTTGATTTTATCGAAGAAGGGTTTGATGTGGTGATCCGCGTTGGCCGATTAGAAGACTCGATGTTGATGGCTAAAAATCTCGGTACCGCCACACGCTCGTTATTTGCTAGTCCTGCTTATTTGGCCAAACACGGCAAACCACAAACGGTAACCGAATTGTTAACCCATCAATTATTAGTGATGAACCCAACGAACAATGATCCAACGTTAAACCTAGTGTCGACAGCAGGTGAGGCTTTTAACGTTAATTGTAAGCCGCGGTTATTGGTGGATGATTTTGCTATCCTCAAACAATCTTTAGTGGATGGTTTAGGTATCGCGGTATTGCCCGATTATATGAGCCGTGAAGAAGTGGCTTCCGGACAGTTAGTGCGTGTGCTACCAGACTGGGGCATGGAGTCTGTTGATGTCTATGCTTTGTATCCACGCCATCGCGCTAAGATACCGAAAGTGAGGGCCTTTCTTGATTTTGCCATCAAGATCTATGGCGATGCGTTAAAGCTAAAATAAGTTGCTGTTATTAGCACTGTTATGAGGGATATTGTTAGGACTGGTATTAGCACTGATATGAGTAAATAGGTGAGAGCGATCTTTATTTTTGAAAGTACTGCCTTCAGGGTGTATGATCGCCCCCTTGTTTTTCGTGGCCATGGCTACGTTGTAACGCTGATTTTAAATAAGTTCACGATATAGCGCACTTACATTAAGTGCACTGACGCATCCAGATAAGAGATAATAAAGCAATGACCAAGCCAGCTATTACCAGTGTTCATGCCCCTGGGCGTTTTTCTATTGCGCCAATGTTGGATTGGACTGATCGTCATTGCCGTTACTTCCACCGCTTGCTAACCAAAAATACCCTGTTGTACACCGAGATGGTCACTACAGGTGCGATTATTCATGGTCGCGGTGATTACCTTGCCTACAACCAAGAAGAGCATCCGGTGTCGTTACAGCTGGGTGGTAGTAATCCTATCGACCTAGCACAAAGTGCGAAGCTGGCTCAAGAACGCGGCTATGACGAAATTAACTTGAACGTGGGCTGTCCATCAGACCGTGTGCAAAGCGGTAAATTTGGCGCATGCTTAATGGCAGAACCAACGCTGGTGGCTGATTGCGTTAAAGCCATGCAAGATGTGGTGGATATTCCAGTTACCGTTAAGACCCGCATTGGTATTGATGATCAAGATTCATATGAATTTTTACAAACGTTTATCGAGACGGTTGCAGCAACAGGTTGTAATGACTTTACCTTACATGCGCGCAAAGCTTGGTTAAGTGGTTTAAGCCCGAAAGAAAACCGTGAGATCCCAGAACTGAATTATCAACGCGTTTACGATATCAAACAGGACTTTCCTGAGTTATTCATTGGTATTAATGGCGGTGTTAAAACACTAGAAGACACGCAATTACATCTAGGCCATGTTGATGGTGTGATGATGGGGCGTGAAGCGTATCATAACCCTTTCTTGTTGAGCCAGATTGATGAACAAGTTTATGGCGCAGAAAAATCAACGCTAAGCCGTCATGATTATGCTGAACTGATGTTGCCGTATATTGAAAACCATATTCGTAATGGCGGAAGTTTAACGCATATTTATCGTCATATGCTGGGTTTATTCCTTGGCTTACCGGGTGCAAGAGCGTGGAAACGTCATCTGAGTGAGCAAGGACATAAAAAAGGCGCAGGTGTTGAGGTTGTACAAGAGGCATTGCGACTAGTGCCTAGATGCTAAGAGATTGATTTGAAAAACTAAAATAATAAAGCTTATTATGATTTATATAATAAGCTTTTTTTTTGTATGATTTGTAAGAATGTGGTTACTTATTAACTACAGAGGCTCGTTTGGGCTAATTTATTCAGGTAGTATAAATAGTCTAATACTAACGGTTTAATAACATCTAATATACAAAAAAAGGTCATGACTTTCATTTTAAGGCCGATAAGGTATTAGAGATTTTGAGGATATTGTCCGATCTATAAGTTAGATCAAAGGGACTGAATTGGTATTGTCATCATATATCAAACTAACTTACAAACGCTACAGAGGTATGAAATGGGACTCTCCACCCAATTAAAAATCAAGCATAAGATCGGTATTCTTTCGGCGGTTGTTGTCGTTAGTTTCTTAACTTATCTGTTCGCCAATATTCAGGTGGTGAAAGAAAATAAAGAACGTTTATCACAACTCTCTGCCATTTATTATCCAGTACTTGAAGCGGCAACGATCAGTAATAGTAAGATTGCCGAGATAACGCAAGCCATTGAAACATCTGTCACCATTGGTGATGAAGATATGCTGCTAAGTGCTGATGAGGTTTATGCTGATCTGATTACCCAATTAGATTTTATTAACTCTATTCATCCCGATAAACGTAGCGAGTTATTGTTAATTAAGAGTGAAGCTAAAGAGTATTACAATTCTGCTAAATACTTAGCTAATGGCTTGATTACTGGTTCTATATCTATGGATAACTTATCTAATTTGGCAGAAAAAAATAGCCTTAACTTAGAAAAGTTATTAGCTGACCTAGGCAAGTTTAAAGAAGATAGCCAAGCAGATTTTACAGCCTTGATTGAAACGTCATTAGCGAGTTCTGATAAGAGTCGTAACCGCGGTGTGATGTTAGGTGTCGGTGTAATTATTTTAGTGCTGGCAGTGTGTTATTGGCTGACAGTATCGATCACTGGCAGTATTCGTAAAGTGTCTGATTCGTTAAAAGCAATCGCAGAAGGCGACGGTGATCTGACTGTGCGTATTGATTACGCAAATAAAGATGAAGTGGGTGATCTTGTTTATTGGTTTAACCAATTTTTAGACAAGCTGCATTGCAGTATCAGCGAAACGATTAATTCAATCGATTCACTATCACAAGCGTCGACACAATTAGCGACATCAAGCTGTACGTCTAAATCTCGTATTCAAGAGCAAAGTCAGTCGATTGATCAGGTATCTCGCTCGATGAATGAAATGTTTGAGACTGTAAGGCATATTGCTGATTATGCATCTAATGCCTCGGCAGAAGCGAGCAGTGCAAACAGCGAAGCAGAGACTGGAACCGTGGTTGTTAAAAAGACCATCGAAGCCATACACGAACTGGCTGATGAGGTGAAAACTGCCTCAAAAGTTATCGACGAATTAGACTCTCATACTAGTAATGTCGGCTTGATCCTCGACACTATCCGCAGTATCGCCGATCAGACCAATCTGTTAGCATTAAATGCAGCTATTGAAGCGGCGCGTGCGGGTGAACAAGGACGAGGCTTTGCTGTTGTTGCAGACGAAGTTCGAACTTTAGCCTCTCGCACACAAGACTCAACTCAAGAGATCCAACAAGTATTGGAAGAACTGCAACGTGCTTCACGAGGTGCTGTGGAAGCGATGCAACGTGGGATGAGTAAAGCGGATATGGGCGTCGAGCAATCATCGAGTGCGGGCGATTCTCTGACCAGTATTTCGGGTAAAGTTGAAGCCATCAATGTCGTCAATGAGCAAATTGCATCTGCGACGGAAGAGCAGGCGCAAACGACAAAACTGATACATGGTTATATCGATGAAACTCATTCGATAGCAACACAAGTGTCTGAAGATACCGAAGTGCTGGACGAGATAACACAAGCAATCGAGGCTGCTACACAACAATTAAGACAAGCAACAAATCAATTTAGTGTGTAGTAAGTAACGACAATTTGCTTGCTACACGAAATTTCTAAGGAGAGAAATTTTATGAGCAAGCAAATTGCTATTGATGGATCAAACACGATATCAAAGACAGTATCAACAGTTAGACCAATTCGATTATTAACCCGACAATCAACTCGCTTAACAACCCCTGCCGCAACACTATCTTTAGCTGTTTGTATCTCAGCTGCACTATCCTCAAGTTACGCCTCTGCAGAACAATTGCGTCGTGTGCAATTACTTGAAGAGCAGGTATCTGTACTCGAAGAACAGCAAGCAGAAACTAATCGTGTTAACAATGTCACTGTGAATGGTTTTTTCACCTTAAGCGCAGGCATGGCTTCAAATGATGCAGGCTACGCAGGCTATGATAAAACTTTAGATTATGTACCTGAAACGAAAGTCGGTCTACAAGCCTCATTTGAAGTGACAGAAAGTACCTTCCTTGTTGCGCAATTGGTTTCTCGCGCAGAACAACATTGGCGTCCTGAAATGGAGTGGGCTTTTTTAAGTCATACTTTTGATAACGATTTAACGGTGCGAGCGGGTCGCTTACGTGTGCCTTTGTATATGTATTCAGATTATCTAGAAGTTAACTTTGCTCAGCCTTGGTTACGTCCACCTGAAGAAGTTTATGCCGTCGTACCGGTTAGTTCATACGAAGGCATTGATTTTGTCTATACCATCCCATTTGATGAAGCTGAGTGGCAATTCCAAGCGTATACCGGCGTTGGCTCTGATCCCGATGAAGAAACAGACTTCGGTACTGATGTTGAATATGACGATGTTATCGGTTTCGCGAGTACTTTTAGTTATAACAGCTTTAGCGTACGTGCGAGTTATGTGATGACAACGCTGAATTCGGGCGATGCTACTGTACCGGGTACGGCTATTCCTTTAGTCAATTTCACCGATGCTGATACCAGTTTCATTGGTCTTGGCGCAAGCTATGACGATGGTGATCTACTTGTCGTGGCCGAATGGACTAAGTCTCAGGTAGATGGCGGTGGTCCTGATGCTGCTAGCAGCGCTGAAGGGAACTGGCAAGACGTTGACTCAGCCTATGTATCAGTTGCTTATCGATTTGGTAATATCACGCCTTATATGACCTATGCAATGATGGATACCACGGATGATGATGAACGCGTATTAAACCCCGTGAATCAAATTGTATTTGATGCACAGCGTTCAACTTATAGCGCTGGTCTTCGTTATGACATTAATGCCAACATGGCGCTTAAATTTGATATTACTTATAGTGGTAACTTTGGTAGTTCAGGTGCTACCGGTGGCCTAAGTGACAATATTGTCAACCAGTTAGGTAACGTTCTTG
This sequence comes from Moritella sp. F3, assembly GCF_015082335.1. NCBI lineage: Bacteria > Pseudomonadati > Pseudomonadota > Gammaproteobacteria > Alteromonadales > Moritellaceae > Moritella > Moritella sp. F3. The sequence goes on from NZ_BLRL01000010.1 coordinate 73,144, forward strand.
CTAATCAGTCTAATGTAATCGAAGACGATACGATGGTTTACACCACATCATTGAACATGGTGTTTTAGGGTGAGGATGATGAGTGCTCTACTTAAAGGTGCATTATTGTCGTTGTTGTTAATTGCGAGTGCGCGAGCTGATGTTGTGGTGATCGTTAATCTGTTAGGTCCAGATTATTTATCAGAAATACAAGTCAGCAAACTGTATTTAGGGAAGAGTAAACATCTTCCTGGCCAGGGTAAGGCATATATCATCGATATGGTAGATGACAGTGATATAAAACGTGAGTTTCATCAGAAGGTCACGCATAAAAATACATCACAGTTACAAGCATATTGGTCGCGTCTTATTTTCACCGGTAAAGGCAAGCCGCCGCATACAGTACGCACACCTGAATTGATATTGTCGTTGGTTAGCAATAATGAGAATGCGATAGGTTACATTGACGAATCGTTAGTGAATGACAGTGTCAAAATTGCTTACCGACCTTAACGCGATGTTCTCCCCCTTAATATTTAGCGGTTGGGGGATAATTGATTACAAATTTCATGGAGGAAAAAATGCAGAAGATGATTAAGGGAATATTATTTCTATTACCATTTTTTATCTCATCAGCAATGGCTGAGATAGTTGTGGTCGTTAATCCATTAGGTCCCGATGAACTGACTAAAGTTCAGGTTAAAAAAATATATCTTGGCCAGACTAAAAAATTGCCAAGCGGGGACTTAGCTAAAGTGTATGAGTTACCAAAGCAGTCAAGGTTACATAAAGACTTTCATGCTTTAGTGACTGGTCGTACGCCAGCACAAGTTAATGCCCACTGGTCTAAAAATGTGTTTACGGGATTAGGCAAAAAGCCTGAAGTAGTCTCTTCTAGTCACTTATTACGTCGTAAAATTGCCCGTGATAAGAATGCGATTGGCTATTTAGATATTACTGAAGCAGATGATTCAGTCAAAATTGTCTACCGACCGTAACATTATTAAGTTATAACGTTTGAGTCGCGGTGTTTATTAACGCCGCTGACTCATTACTTTCCTTCCTATCTCGTTATTATTTCTTTTTTATTTTTATTTCATCCACACCGAAACTAAAAAACCGAGCTTAGCTAGGTTATTAAGGGGTATACCTTTTTAATCTATTTATCGGCGTAGCGTTAACTTCAATTGTTTAGCTATTTTTTTGGTTGCGAAGGCACCGAATAGAGCGATTATTCTACATTTTTGTCAGCGTGTGTAAGATCCACTAATTCAAGCCGTTATGTTACTATAAGATCCTGTTTTGTTTGGTTTTATCTGTTTTTATTAATGTTTAATAAAAATGATAAAACAATATGATGATTGGTTATTAACCTAGGATTGACGGATGAAAAAAGTATTTACGTTGTTACCACTGGCTGTCGTTTGTGCAACGCAATTTGCTTATGCAGCAACGGACGCAGAGCGCCTAGCGAAACTTGAACAAGAACTTGCGATGTTACAAGAGCAGAGTTCTTATGATTCACTTGCAGATCGTATGACGATTAATGGTTTCTTTACCGGTAAAATGGTCGCTGCTAACAATGATGCTGGTTTTGATAATGCCACGACAACACCTAACTTTGCTGATGGCAGCAAATTGGGTCTGCAAGGTACATTTGCTTTAACAGATCAAACTCAAATTGTTGCACAGCTTGTAGGCCGTGGTAGCGATGATTGGACGCCTGAAATGGAATGGGCTTTTTTAAGCCATGATTTTGATAACGGTTTTGTTACGCGTGTCGGTCGTTTACGTTTACCGCTATATATGTATTCAGACTTTTTAGAAGTGGGCTATGCACAGCCTTGGGCGACACCGCCTGCTGACGTATACACCATTGCACCTATTACTTCATTCAATGGTGTTGATGTTACTTACCAGCATGATCTAGGTGATGCAATATTAGCATTGCAAGCAAGCTATGGTAATGACAGTTCTTCTGCTGAAGATAACTCTGTGGGTACTGATGTTGAGTTTAGTGATATTGCCGGTTTATCTGCCACGCTTTCTTATGAAGAGTGGGTATTCCGCGGTACTTATTTTCAAACAGACCTAAGTTCGGCTGACACTGGTTTGCCGCTATTGGGAGCGTTTGAAAATGAACGAGCTCAATTTATTGGTGCGGGTGTTAGTTATGACAATGGTTCGTTAATTGCTATTTCTGAATATACCATCTCAAAAGTTGAAGGTGCTTATGCGGATACTGAGTCAGCATACATCACGCTGGGTTACCGTGTTGAGGCGTTCACGCCTTACGTTAGCTATTCATATTTGAAAACCACGGATGATGAAAAACGAGCGGCTAGTTCTGTCGACACGACATTATTAACTTGGCAGCGCAGTACGTATAGCGTTGGTACACGTTATGACATTAGCGCCAATTTAGCATTAAAATTAGATGTAACTTACGCCGGTGACTTTGGTGATACCACTGGATCATTAGCATCGAACGTAAGCCCTGCGTATGCTAACACGCAAGAATTCGATGACACTATCGTTTATACCATCTCATTTGACGCTGTATTTTAAGGAATAGCATAATGAATTTATTAGCTAAAGTTGTGCTAACCACAGCATTATTTTCTGGTGTTGCACAAGCGGGTGTTGTGGTTATTGGTAACCCAAATGGCCCAGATGCATTATCAAAATCTCAAGTATCAAAACTGTATTTGGGTAAATCGAAAAAATTACCGAATGGCAGTAAAGCAAGCGTACTAGAGCAAGCTAAAGGTAATGCTGTTCGTGACGAGTTTCATGGTGCAATCACAGGTAAAAGCGATGCACAATTACAAGCTTACTGGTCACGTTTAGTCTTTACAGGTAAAGGTAAGCCACCAAAAGCACTTGGCTCATCGGCGTCGGTTAAAAACTCAGTGGCGTCGAATATCAACGCGATTGGTTATATTGATGAAGCCGACCTTGATGCTTCAGTGAAAGTGGTATTTAAACCTTAATCACTGTACTGCATAATTGATTTGAAAAATACCGAGCTATAAGTTCGGTATTTTTTTAACTGCAATTTCGTTTTATAGTTAAACAGTGAGGCAATAACACTTACTGTAAAGCACGATATTAATCATTATTGAAATCTGCGGGATCTATAGCGTTCGGGGTATTTACAATGTTTAATTAATGTTAATAGGTATGTGCATAGGTGAAAAGTTCAATTTAACTAGTCACATTATCGCAACAAGTTTTAACGGTGAGATGTAGATCACTAAAAGAAATCTGTAAGCATGAATAATACCATCATACTAATTTATGAATTTTTTAGCGTGAATTTAAGTCTTGTATGACCAGTTTTGAATAAATCCAAAATGGACTAAGTGTATTAGGATAAGGAGATTTTAGATGAAAAAAGCATTTATAATGCTACCACTGGCTGCTGTTTGTGCATCGCAATTTGTGATGGCTGCACCAACTGATTCGCAGCGTCTTGCTCAACTTGAGCAGGAATTAGCAATGTTACAGGAAGAGAGCTCGTATGACTCGCTATCTGATCGGATGTCTATTAATGGTTTCTTCACTGGTAAAGTTGGTGTGGCTAATAACGATGCTGGATATAATGGCTACGATAAAGATGCCGACTTCTCTGAAGGCAGCAAACTTGGCCTGCAAGGTTCGTTCGCATTAACAGAGCAAACAAAAATTGTTGCTCAGCTCGTTGCTCGCGGTAGTGATGATTGGTCTACTGAAATGGAATGGGCATTCTTAAGCCATGATTTTGATAATGGCTTTGTTACACGTATCGGTCGCTTACGTGTGCCATTGTATATGTATTCTGATTATTTAGAAGTGGGTTTCGCACAACCTTGGGCTTCACCACCAAGTGAACTTTACAGTATTGTGCCACTGTCATCGTTTGATGGGGTTGATGCGATTTACGATTTTGATATGGGTGATGTTGCTGTCACACTACAAGCAAGTTATGGTCATGCTGACCGTGACACTGGAGCAGCGCTCGGCGAAGTGGACTACAAAGATATTCTCGGCGCTTCAGCATCGTTTGCTTATGAAGAGTGGGTTTTCCGTACTACGTATTACCAAACAACACTTGATAGTAAAGACGGATCAACCTTTTTTGATGAAGAAGATAGCTATTTTGCTGGTGTTGGTTTGAGTTATGATAACGGTTCATTACTTGCGATCTCAGAGTTTGCGGTTTCTGATGTTGAAGGTCAATACTCGGATACAGAGTCTGGTTATATCACCCTAGGTTACCGTATTAGCGATTTCACTCCCTACGTGACTTATGCTTTCCTTAAAACGACGGATGATAGTGAGAGAGCTCTTCCTTATGAACCAGCTTTTAACTGGAAGCGTAATGCTTACAGCATTGGTACGCGTTATGACATTAGCTCTAACCTCGCACTAAAAGCCGATGTTACTTATGCTGATGGCTTTGATGGCACATCCGGCGGCTTGAGTTCAAATCTCGATAGTTTGGGTAGTCAAATTAACGAAGATACTATTGTTTACACCGTATCATTTGATGCAGTATTTTAAGGGGAACTTTGATGAAACTATTAGCTAAAGTTGCCTTAACAGCAGCATTAATCTCGGGTGTAGCACAAGCTGGTGTGGTGGTTATTGTTAACCCAACAGGCCCTGACTCACTATCGAAAGCACAAGTATCTAAATTGTATTTAGGTAAATCGAAAAAATTACCTAATGGCGCCAAAGCACAAGTGATTGAGCAAGCGAGTGGCAGTGCTATTCGTGGCGAATTCCACGGTGGTGTGACAGGTAAAAGTGACTCACAACTACAAGCTTATTGGTCACGTTTAGTGTTTACCGGTAAAGGTAAACCGCCAAAGACTATTGGCTCATCATCACTGATTAAAAGCCAGGTAGCATCACATGCGAATGCGATTGCTTATATTGACTCGTCAGAAGTAGATGACAGTGTAAAAGTCGTATTTACACCTTAATCTTAACGTTCAGTGCATAATGAATAAATATAAAAACCTCCGCATAACACGGAGGTTTTTTTTATCTAAGAGGATTTATGTAGCTGCGCTGATTGCGGTGCTAATGTTGGTTTGATTAATACATAGTCCATTATTTTTCTGACCATGGGCGCAGCGCGTCGACCCCAGCCGCCATTTTCGAGTACCGCTGTCACCAAGACTTTCGGCGACTTCAGTGGCGCAAAAGCAGTGAATAAAGCATGATCTCGTAAACGCTCCGTTAACTCCTCGGCATTATAATTTTCGCCATGAGCGAGCCCAAATACCTGACTCGTACCTGATTTACCCGCGGCGTCATAAGCCACATTGTTAAACGCTTTACGACCTGTACCTGTCACCAACACGCGGCGCATGCCTTCCTGGACAATATCCCATGTTTCAGGTTTTACGCCGTTAAGTTTAGCAAAGTCGTTGAAAGTAATCGGGGTATCAACACTATTTTCAACAATGCTACGAACGATATGCGGTCTATGCACTAAGCCTTTATTCGCCACAACAGAGGTCGCTTTGGCTATTTGTAGTGGTGTTGCTGTCCAATAGCCTTGTCCTATACCAATTGGGATCGTATCGCCTTGATACCAAGATTGTTTATAATGAGCCTGTTTCCACTCTCTCGTTGGCATATTTGCGCGGCTATCTTCATTAATATCAACGCCCGAAGGCAGGCCGTAACCAAACTTGTTCATCCAAGCGGATAAGCGATCAATCCCCATGTCATAAGCGATAGGGTAAAAGTAGGTATTTACCGATTTTTCTATCGCTTTGTAAATATCAACTTCGCCAAAGCCCCAACGTATATCATCTCGCCATTTTCGAGTATTGGTATTGGGGATGCGCCACCAACCTGCATCGTTTCTTTTGGTATCAGGAGTAATGACACCTTCAGCTAATGCTGCCGCAGCAATCATAGGCTTGGCTGTAGAACCCGGAGAATAAGTACCTAGCGTGACACGATTGAATAACGGTCGGTCGGGATCTGCCAATAGTGCCTTGTATTTGGTTGATGAGATACCATGCACAAATAAGTTCGGGTCATAACTTGGGCTGGACACCATAGCCAGAATGGAGTCATCGCTAGGGTCTAATACCACCAGGGCACCACGTTTATGTTTAAGTACAGGCTTGCCTGTGAGTGGATCTATTTTTTTCTCGGTCAGTAGCTTGTTAGCATATAGCTGAAGGTTAATATCGATATTGAGGGTTATATCTTTACCTGGGATTGGTGCGACAGTCTCTAATGTGCGGATCACTCTGCCTTGGTTATTGACTTCGACTTTTGCAAAGCCTGATTGGCCATGCAGGGTTTCTTCATAAGATCGCTCAATGCCCAGTTTACCTATGGTTCTGGTCGCACGATATTGCTTATATTTATGCTGCTGCTTTAATCGTTTGATATCACGATCATTAATTTTAGCGACATAGCCTAATATGTGGGTTAAATTTTCTCTATACGGATAATAACGCTCGAGAAAAGCATCAACAAAGACGCCAGGAAATTGATATTTATGTACGCTAAACATGGCGACTTGTTTTTCGGTTAACTGGTCGACAAGCGACACAGATTTAAAGTGCCGAGTGTGTTGCATTGACTGTTTAAAGTCGCTGATATCATCATCACTTAATTCAAATAGCGTTTGTAATTTTGCTAAGGTATTGTCTATGCTTACTATTTTTTCTGGGATAATTTCAAGTGAATAAATAGGTACATTTTTAGCTAATAGGATGCCATTGCGATCATAAATCAATCCTCGATTAGGCGGAATTGGCACAATTCGAATGCGATTGTTATTCGCTCGTCCGACGTATTTACTGTAACCAGATACCTGCAAGTGGTATAAATTAGCGAGTAGCACAGCGGTCATCGCTACGATCATAAACACTGACGCGGCAGCTCTACGTGAGAAAAGTGCAAGGGTATCTTCAGGATTCTCTATGGGAATACGTTTTGTGCTTACAGTTGTTTTGATCACAATATGGTTAACCTAATACATAATACAACACGCTAAATCATTCATATTAGCGTGTGATAAATTTGAAATAATATCGATATTAGCTGTAGACAAGCTAGCCTTAATTAAGTGCCGAAATAGCGATGAAATAGTGATAATAATACACTTTAAGCCATTCTATCAGGTTATCTTGCCCTATGTTTGAGGCGTTATTTTGGGTATAATTTAATGGCATGAATATTAAAACCAGAGTATTCTTCATACATCATAACTAAAGAGATTAACCTAGTGGATTTTGAAAAAGAATTTGCCGAGCTGAAAGTTGAAGCCGAAGAGATCATTGATAACCTATTAGAAGATGGCAGTGATCCTGATGCTGTTTATTCTATTGAACATCATTTTGCTGGTGATGATTTTGCACAGCTAGAAAAAGCGGCGATTGCTGCATTTAAGCTGGGCTACGATGTATCAGATCCTGAAGAAGTTGAGCTAGAAGACGGCCAAAAAGTATTCGCATTCGACTGTATTGTTGAAACGGAACTGGATATCGATACCATCACTCGTGATATCGAAGCACTACTTAAAATGTCTATCGAACAAGATGTTACTTATGACGGCTGGGGCACTTTCTTCGAAGAAGATGCATCATAATACCTGCAATGGCATCGCTGTTTTTGTTGGTTGCTGATAAGTAATATTATTGTGTGTGGCATGGTGTGTTTTATACCACAGACAAAATTTGTCGCTCGGTAACGGGCGACTAAATAAATACCCCTGAAATTGATCACATTGCTGTGCTTGTAACCACTGCATCTGCGACTCTTCCTCGACACCTTCCGCTGTCACGGTAATATTTAATTCCCTCGCTAAACTGATCACTGAGCGTGTAATAGCCGTTGTGGTTTTATCGAGTTCAAGTTCATCGACAAATGACTTATCAATTTTTAGTTTATGCGCTGGCATATTTTTTAAATAAGATAGCGAGCAATATCCAGTCCCAAAATCATCGATAGACAAACGCACTCCGAGCTCAATTAATTCCTCTAACATGTGTTCTGCGGTTTGATTTGACTCCATCAATGCACTTTCGGTCACTTCGATTTCTAGCCGATGTGCTGGTATATCGTAGTATTCAATGTAATGTTTTATTTTGCTAATAAGTTGTGGATCGTTAAATTGGATCGGTGATAAGTTGACGGCCATAAAAATATCAATATCTTGTGCTCGCCATTGTGCAAGTTGCTGACAGGCTTTTTCTAATACCACTTCACCGAGTTGACCGATTAAGTTATTTTTTTCAGCAAGTTCAATGAATTTAATGGGCATGATGAGTCCTTGCTCTGGGTGATGCCAGCGCGCTAGTGCTTCAACCCCAAGTACGACTTTACTGTTTGCATCGATAACTGGCTGGTAATATAGATCGATAGATTTATCATTAATCGTTTGTTTTAAATCGTCTATTAAGCATTTTTCTGCCTCTGCATGCGCTTCTAATATAGGATCAAATAAGGTGTAACTTTGTTCTATATGTTTACGTGATCGCAGTAATGCCTGTTCACTGCAAGTGAGTAATTGATTGGTATTTTGAATAGTATCAGGGTAGCTAGTCGCACCAATGCATATCGCGAGATCAATGACGTGGCCTTGAATTTCTATTTGTCTATTAAGTCTGTCGATCAATTTATTACACAGGTAATTAAGCTGATTTGGCGAGCTAACTTGGTCGGTTAAAATAGCAAACCTATCCCCTTGTATGCGGGCTAAATGGGCGGAGTTAGGTGCCATCTCCTTGATCATCTTACCAACATATACAAGTACTTTATCACCGATGGTTGTACCGTACTGGCTGTTTAATTTACCCAGTTTTTTTATATCAATGAGGATCATCCCCCAGTCGTGCTGCGGATTGATATTTTCAAGTTCTTGTAGAAATGTGGCTCGGTTTAATTGTTTGGTTAATTGATCGTGTTTGGTTAGTGTTGCAATTTTTTCTAGGGTATTACGGCGCTCTTTTATATCTCGAGATATACTGACGGTACCGACTAATTCATTATTTTGAATGACAGGGTGTTTGTGCACATCGACGTAGACTTGTCGGCCTGCTAATTCAAATTCCATTTTGTAATTAGCACTTTTATAGTTTGATTTTAACTGGCTATCATAATCGATACTGACCTTTGCCGTTGATGCAGGCAGCACTTCTGTAATGGTTTTACCGATTACATCGGCCTTCTTCTTTTTCGCTAATTTGAGTGCTGCACGGTTGCACTCGACGATTCGGCCTTGCATGTCTTTATAAATAACAAAGTCAGGTAGAGCATCAAAAATAGAGTTTAGTAAGGCTGTTTTTTCTTGTAATTTTTTCTCCGAACGAAATTTACTTGATACATCAATCGCAATACCCAGTAAGCCTATTATGTTGCCATTGTTACTGTGCAGTGGAATTTTGGTAATCTCAAATTGGCCTTGTCCATAGATCGTTTCCATTTGCATCATTCTGGCAATGACACTGCGCCCGTGGATTAGCGCCTCTTGATCGGTTTGCATAAGCGCTTCGTTGGGAAACTGTTTTTCTTTAAATGCGGGTTGTAGTTGTGTATCTGTTTTACCAATAATGAATTGCTCTGATGGCAAATCAAATAAGGATAGGCAATGTTGATTACAGCCTAGGTATTGACCGTGAATATCCTTCCAAAAAATGCCAATTGGCAGATGTTGAATTGCATTGATCAATATATGATTCAGAGAGTCTGTGCTACCCATAACCTATCACTCCATTCCTTGGTGTCGACATTTATAGCTAAGCTGCTGATGTGTTTATAACTACAATTTAACCTTGTTAACAATTATTTTACATCTTAAGGGTTGGGATGGGAATATTTTTACGGGATGTTGATGGGTTATTTGTGATGTCTATGACGTATTGATTAGAAATAATAAATAAAAAAGGGACAGCTGATTAATCAGCTGTCCCTTTTTAGGTAAGTACGATTTTAACGATTAGATCGATTCAATTCGTGCTTTTTGAGCATCAAGTTTAGCAATAGTGCTTTCAAATTCCGCTAGTTTTTCACGTTCTTTGGCAATTACTGCTTCTGGTGCTTTACCAACAAATTTCTCGTTGTTTAGCTTGCCTGAAACACGGTCTAAGTCTTTTTGGACTTTTTCCATTTGCTTGTTGATACGGGCAATTTCAGCATCTTTATCGATTAGACCAGCCATTGGAATTAAGATTTCCATGTCGCCTAATAGAGAGGTTGCTGAGATTGGCGCTTCTTCGTTATCATCAAGAATTGTAATAGCTTCTAATTTTGCTAATGAACTTAGGAACTGTTGGTTTTCGTCTAGACGACGTTGCTCTTCAGGTCCTACGTTTTTAAGCAAGATAGAAATAGGCTTACTTGGGCTGATGTCCATTTCGCCACGAATATTACGTACAGCGATAATGAATGTCTTAACCCATTCTAGATCTTGCATTGATTGCGCATCAACTTTGTCTGCATCAAACTCAGGGAATGCCTGTAGCATGATCGTTGCGCCTTCAGTGTGCTTACCAGCAAGTGGTGCAACACGCTGCCAGATCTCTTCAGTGATGAACGGCATGATTGGGTGCATCAAACGTTGTAACTCTTCTAGGATCGTTACTAGCGTATGACGTGTACCACGCAGTTGCGCTTCCGTACCTTGTGCAAATACTGGTTTAGTTAATTCTAAGTACCAATCGCAGAACTGATTCCATGTGAATTCGTAAGCGATGTTTGCTGCAAGATCAAGACGGTAAGTATCAACTGCTTCACGGTAAGCTTTGATTGATTCCTGGAATTGACCCTGGATCCAGCGATCTGCAAGACTGAATTCCATGTCGCCGCCATTTTGGCCACAATCATGTTCTTCTGTGTTCATTAATACGTAACGGCTTGCGTTCCATAGTTTGTTACAGAAGTTACGGTAACCATCAAGACGTTTCATGTCCCAGTTAATGTCACGACCAGTCGATGCCATTGCTGCTAATGTGAAGCGTAATGCGTCAGTACCGTGAGCTTCAATGCCGCCTTCAAATTCTTTACGCGTTGCTTTTTCAATTTTCTTAGCAAGTTGTGGCTGCATCATGTTACCAGTACGTTTTTCTACTAGTGACTCAAGGTCGATACCGTCGATCATGTCTAGTGGATCAAGTACGTTACCTTTTGATTTTGACATTTTATCGCCAGCTTCATCACGTACTAAACCTGTTACATAAACAGTTTTAAAAGGTACTTGTGGCTTGCCGTTTTCATCTTTGATGAAGTGCATCGTCATCATGATCATACGTGCAACCCAGAAGAAGATGATGTCGAAACCTGTTACCAGTACATCACTTGGGTGGAACACTTTAAGATCTTGCGTTTGCTGTGGCCAGCCTTGTGTTGAGAATGTCCAAAGCGCAGATGAGAACCAAGTATCAAGCACATCGTCGTCTTGACGTAATGCGATCTCTGGACCTAAGTTGTTTTCTGCACGAACTTCCGCTTCATCACGACCAACGAATACATTCCCTTCGTTATCGTACCAAGCTGGAATACGATGACCCCACCAAAGTTGACGTGAGATACACCAATCTTGTACGTCGTTCATCCACGAGAAGTACATGTTTTCGTACTGTTTTGGCACGAACTGAATTTCGCCATCTTTAACTGCGTCAGTTGCTACTTTCGCCATTGGACCAACACTAACATACCATTGGTCTGTTAGTAGTGGCTCAATCACAACACCACTACGATCGCCGTAAGGTACTTGTAGTGTATGTGGTTCAATTTTTTCTAGTAGCTCAAGCTCTTCAAACTTAGCTACGATTGCTTTACGTGCAGCAAAACGTTCCATGCCTTGGTATTCAGCAGGAATAGTGAACGTTAGTTCAGTGTTTTCTGTGCCGTCTGAGTTGATGATTTCCGCTTCTTCACGGATATCAGCGTTTTCAGTTAGGATGTTGAACATCACTAAGTTGTTACGCTTACCAACTTCGTAATCGTTAAAGTCATGAGCAGGTGTGATTTTTACACAACCCGTGCCTTTTTCCATATCAGCATAGTCATCTGCAACAATCTTGATGCGACGACCAACAATAGGAAGAATGATGTCTTTACCAACAAGCGCTGCATAGCGTTCGTCTTTCGGGTGTACTGCAACCGCAGAGTCACCTAGCATTGTTTCTGGACGTGTTGTCGCTACAACGATGTGATCTTTACCGTCAGCAGTTGTTTCGCCGTCTGCTAGTGGGTAGCGGAAGTACCACATGCTGCCTTGCTTTTCTTTGCTCTCAACTTCAAGATCAGAAATAGCTGTGTGGAATTTTGGATCCCAATTTACTAGGCGCTTGCCACGGTAAATAAGATCTTCTTTAAATAAACGTACGAATACTTCTTTTACTGCTTCAGACAGGCCGTCATCCATCGTAAAACGTTCGCGATCCCAATCTACAGATGTGCCTAAACGACGCATTTGACGCGTGATGTTACCGCCTGATTCGTTTTTCCAATCCCAGATCTTGTCGATGAAAGCATCACGGCCATAATCGTGGCGCGTTTTGTTTTCTTCAGCTGCAATCTTACGTTCAACAACCATTTGTGTTGCGATACCAGCGTGATCGGTACCAACTTGCCATAACGTGTTGTTACCTTGCATACGCTTGTAACGAGTTAGCGCATCCATGATCGTTTGTTGGAAGGCATGACCCATGTGCAGGCTACCAGTGACATTTGGCGGTGGGATCATGATGCTGTATGCATCTTTTGTTAGATCGCCGTTTGGCTTGAAGTAACCTTGCTCTTCCCAGTTCTGGTAAAGCGCTTGCTCAATGGCTTGGGGATTGTATATTTTTTCCATAGGTCTGCTTTCTAATTCTCAATGGTTGATTGATTATTCGGCGTTCACAGTTAACAGCTGTAACCCTGTTTGACGATAATGTTTGTAACGCTCTCGAGCTTGTTGTTTTAAGCCGTCTTGATGCGGTACAAAATCGATAATCTGATTAAAGTTAACTGCAAATTGCGGTGTATGGTCGTGCAGGTTGATAAGTACCTGATAGCGGTGGCGGGGAGGTTGAAAACCAATTTCAACGGGCGCGCCATTACGTGGACCTTCACCTTGTAAATTATGTGGTACAAAACTGTTCGCATCTAATTGCCACAGGTATTCGTCAACCTGATTGGCTGCCGATTCATCGTTGGCATGGATATAGACGCGTTGTCCTTGCTGATAAAACTCACCAGCCAGTTTACACGCAAGTTCATGATGCTGTGGCATGTTAGCCTCAACGTCATTTTTAGATTCTTGCATGATATAAAAAGTGACTTTTTTCATCGGTAGTTTTACGCCAAATTACGAACAGTTAAAGTTTAAAACATAACTGCGTATAATAACACAAAGCAGGGGCGGGAAAATACAGTTGTTGGGGTAATATCTGGATATACTGTGGGGTTATTCTGTCGCAGAAACTAAAAAAGGCCGCAATAGCGACCTTTTAGATATTTATAGCGTAGGCTTTTTATAGACTAGGCTACATACTCACCGCGTGATTTTTTATATTCTCATGCAAGAGTGTAATTACGCTTCGTCAGCTTGTTGTACTTCACTGCGCTCTGTACGGTTAAGTAAGAACTGTGTCAACATCGGCACTGGACGACCCGTTGAGCCTTTGTTTTTACCACTTACCCAAGCAGTACCGGCGATGTCTAAATGCGCCCAGTTGTACTTCTTAGTAAAGCGAGATAAGAAACAGGCTGCCGTGATTGTACCGCCACCAGGGCCACCAATATTTGCTAAATCAGCAAATGGACTTTCAATTTGTTCTTGGAAGTCGTCAGTGATAGGTAGACGCCATGCTTTATCGGCTGCTTGATCTGAAGCATTCAACAATTCATGTGCTAGTGGATTGTGTGTCGATAATAAACCTGTGATGTGATGGCCCAGTGCAACCACACAAGCACCGGTTAAGGTTGCTACGTCGATTACTAATTCTGGATCAAAACGTTCAACATAGGTTAATACGTCACATAATACTAAACGGCCTTCAGCATCGGTATTTAATACTTCAACAGTTTGACCTGACATTGTCGTAATAATGTCACCTGGACGATAAGCATTGCTGCCTGGCATGTTTTCACAACCAGCAAGTATACCAATAACGTTAATTGGTAAATCTAATTTAGCTAATGATTTCATTGCACCAAGTACGCCTGCAGCGCCACCCATGTCATATTTCATTTCGTCCATGCCAGCGCCTGGTTTCAATGAAATACCACCTGAATCGAATGTCAGACCTTTACCAATTAAGACAATAGGTTTTGCATCTTTATCTGGGTTACCTTGATAATTAATAATCGACATCTTAGCTTCGTTTGCTGAACCTTGAGATACAGCAAGGTAAGATTCCATTTTTAATTCTTTCATTTCAGGTTCGCCCAAAATCTGAGTCGTGATCTTGTCACTTTCATCAGCTAGTTGGCGTGCTTGATTTGCAAGATAAACAGGATTACAGATGTTTGGCGGCATGTTTGCTACGTCTTTACATAGACGCATACCACTTGCGACTGCTAGACCGTGAGCAATTGCTTTTTCACTTGTTGGTAAATCACGACGTGAAGTAACGTTGAACACCATTTTACGTAATGGGCGACGCGTTTCTTCTTTGTTGCTTTTTAGTTGATCGAAACGGTAGCGACTTTCGCGTGCTGTTTCAACGGCAAAGCGGATTTTCCAATAGGTATCGCGGCCTTTAACATTGAGTTCAGGTAGGAAACAAACTGCTTCCATAGAACCGGTTTCGTTCAAGGTGTCCATTGTCTTTTTGATGATTTGCTTGTACTGACGCTCATCTAATTCGCGTTCTTTACCACAGCCAACTAATAATACACGTTCACTTAGCACGTTAGGTACATGGTGAAGTAGTAATACTTGACCAGGTTTACCTTCGATATCGCCGCGACGTAGTAGGGAACTTAAATAGCCGTCACTGATCTTATCAAGTTGTTCTGCTGCTGGTGATAAACGACGTGGTTCGAATACTCCGACAACAACACAAGCACTGCGTTGCTTCTCAGGGCTACCACTTTTTACATTGAACTCCATGGACTCTCCGGTTTCCTAAAGACAAAATCAAATATTTATAACATAATAGGGGGTTATACGTATTTAGTTAATCAAAAACTAAACATTTTCAGATAAAATGGGTGTGCAGTTAAGTATTTATACTGCCTTTGTAGCTGAGTCTACCTAATTATGAGCTGCATTTCATACAAAACATTAGTCTAATATAGGTTTTAAGTGATAATTTTCCGATATTTATTTGCTGAAACAGTGAAATCACAAATCGCTGTTTTATTCATCTTATCACTTATCTTTGTGAGCCAGCAGTTTGTTGCGCTGCTCTCGAAGGTAATGACGGGTTCTTTACCTGCTAATTTAGTGATGGAGATGTTGCTGTACACTATGCCTGCATTGGGTACATTAATTTTACCCGTGAGTTTGTTCATTGGTATTTTATTTGCGCATGGGCGATTGTATGCCGAAAGTGAAATGGTGATATTAACGGCTTGTGGTTACACCCCTAGTCGCATATTAATGTCGTCGTTATTATTGTCTTCTGTGACAATTGGTCTGGTGGCATTTAATGCATTTGTTTATGCGCCAACAGCGGAAGAAGGTCGGGTACAATTATTAGAAAATGTCGATGCAGATGCTGGTTTAGCGACCCTTAAACAAGGCCGTTTTGAGTCACTTGATGGTGGCCGCGCTGTGGTGTACGTTGAATCTTATGACAATGATAAAGCGTTGCGTAAAATATTTATTGCGAAATCACCATCACAAGAAGGTGAACGTCCATCTGTGGTGCTTGCAGATAAAGGTAATGTTGAGTCTGGAAAACAGGGGTCACAGTGGCTTAAGTTAAGCCAAGGGCTACGTTATGAAGGCGAGTTATCACAACCGGATTTCCGTATTGTTGATTTCAGTGCTTATCGGGTCTTAATACAAGAGCAAGACGTGAGCGAGCGAGGCCGTAAGACCAAAGCTTTACCAACATCAGCGTTATGGAATTCAAATGAATTTGAACATAAAGTTGAGTTGCAATGGCGTATCGCGCAAGTGGTTGCTATTCCACTGTTAACATTATTAGTGGTGCCGTTAGCGATGGTGAATCCACGCCAAGGTCGTTATGCGAAACTGTTCCCTGCGCTATTGATGTTTTTAACTTACTTTATGCTACTCAGTGCTGCCCGCTCTGCCATTTTAGATGAAAAATTACCGCTAACGTTTGGTTTTTGGATCGTCCATCTCGGGGTGCTGGCCTTGGCTGTTTGGTTTAATTTAGCTAACTTCTCTTGGTATCATCATGCGGTGCATAAGTTGAAACTACGTTTTACTCGAGGTCAAAACAGTGATTAAAATTTTAGATATCTATATTGGTAAAGCGATTTTATTTGCCACTATGATCTGTTTGTTTACCTTAACGGGTTTATCTGCGGTAATTAAATACGTCGAACAATTAAGGGCTGTGGGCCGTGGTTCATACGGTTTACTTGAAGCGTTTATGTTTGTGATGCTGAAAATGCCACGCGAAATTACTATTTTCTTTCCAATGGCAGCGCTATTAGGCGCGCTAATTGGCTTAGGTGCCATGGCTAGTTCCTCTGAGCTCGTTGTTATTCAAGCTGCAGGGCAATCACGTTTTAAAATTGTACTTTCTGCAATGAAAACGGCAATTCCGATGATGCTGATCGTGATGTTGATGGGCGAATATGTTGCCCCTTATACAGAGCAAAAAGCGGCGCAATTACGTGGCGAATCGATTTCAGGTCAATCGATTATTCGTGCTCAAAAAGGGGTCTGGGCCAAGGATAAAGAAAACTTTATTAATATCGGTAAAGTGAATAACGGCAGTGAATTACATGATGTCACTATTTATGAGTTTGCCGATAACCAGCGGTTAGTTAAGACTACGCAGGCTGGTAAAGCTGTTTATACTGAAGATCACTGGGCACTAACCAGTATTCGCATTACTCACTTTGAGCCGGACCGTATTTTTGTGACGGATGAGCCTTCATTGCGTTGGGATTCAACGCTGACACCAGAAAAGTTAGATGTGGTAACGATTGAACCGGAAGATTTATCAATATCAGGCCTGTACTCTTATATTACTTATTTAGACAGTAACAAGCAGGATGCTGACACCTATGAATTAGCTTTCTGGCGTAAAATATTCCAGCCGATATCGATTGGTGTGATGGTGTTGTTGGCGTTGTCTTTTGTATTTGGACCGCTGAGAACGGTGACTATGGGCGCGCGTATTTTAATGGGCGTAGTTGCTGGTTTTACTTTTTATCTTGCCAGTGAAACCTTTGGCCCAATTAGTCTGGTGTACTCACTGCCGCCATTTCTTGGCGCGGTAGTCCCCAGTGCGCTCTTTACCTTTATTGCTATTGTGCAGTTAAGAAAACACGGTTAGCTAGGCATAAGACTGCGTTGATGATATATCATCGATGAATTAATATAAAAATGGCAACCTATTGGTTGCCATTTTTGTGTCTGCTGATTAATTACAGGTACTATTGAGCAGAATGTAACGCGATTATTTTTTCTGTTTTAATTTGTCGGCATAACGTAATAATGAACCGTTTTGATCTTTGCTTAAACGTAATACATTACAGTTTGACCAGTGGTCTTGAAAGGCACGATTTTTCATATCAAACGGTACTTGTAAGTTACCTAGACCACATGCTGACGTTGCTAAACGAATCGCGGCTTGCGTTAGGCTAATTGAACTGCCATCAGCATTTTGTACGCGTAGACGCCAAGCGCGCATACCCACAGTTTGACCGCCGTGTGTCCAGAACCATAAGTAAAATCCAGCGACAGAACCCCATACTAAGATTGCAAACCAAATCTGGTTGCCAGCATAGGCGGCGCTATCAACATAACGGCCTGCAATATCTACTACACCCGTTGCAATAAGTGCTTCGGCAATACCAAGTCCGATTGCACTAGAAAGTGCCGCGATACCGATGACAATTAATGCGTCATAAACGAGTGCGCCTATACGTGGGCCAAAAGTGGCAATTGATGCGGTTTCACCTACTTCTGCTGCAGGAGTTTGTTTTGGTTTTCTAAGTTTGTTTTTCTTCGCCATTATGAATCCAGCCATGTCTTCAGGGTTATCTCGAAAGTGGAAACAGTGTAGCAAAAAAACATGCCCTTGGTAGTGATAAATAAATTGTGCTGGTGGGTTACATTCTAAAGAGTGGATTTCTATTTCACAGGGAATATGCACTTTGGTAATAACCAAGGATGGGGGCTATTTATGAAATTAAACTTAACAAGTGCTGGGGTTTTCGTTGGGTTTTCATGTGTAAATTAGTGTAAACGTGTGATTATACCTCATTTGGCAGTGAAGTATTCTGCTTGTTTTGTGTGCGATGAGTGTTTAGAAGTATGATTTGTCACACAATTAACAATGTTTTTTAACATTTTGCATACTTTTTTGGCTCGTTTGTCAGTATCCTGCGTCCGAAATTTAAACATCGTCGTTAAATCAGGATAACAATAACAAGGAGAGACAGATGAGTTCATCTGCTTCAATTAAAAATAACTCACTAAAGAAGCCTTTATTTACTCGGTTCCTAGATGGAGTTGAATACTTAGGCAATCTATTACCTCACCCGATCACGCTTTTCGCAATCTTCTGTGTTGCAATTCTAGTCTCTTCCGGTATCGCGGGTTACTTTGAGGTTTCAGTCATGGATCCTCGTCCAGAAGGCGCTAAAGGTCGCGCTGCTGATGGCATGATTCACGTTGTGAGTCTATTCAATGCAGAAGGCTTAGAGCTTATTGTTACCAACCTAGTGAAGAACTTTGTTGGTTTTGCGCCATTAGGTACTGTTCTTGTTGCTATGCTTGGTGTTGCAATCGCTGAATACTCAGGCCTATTGTCTGCTGCTATGCGTGGTATGGTCATGGGCGCATCTAAGCGTATGGTTACTGTGACGGTTGTGTTTGCAGGTATCATTTCTAATACGGCATCTGAACTTGGCTACGTAGTATTGATTCCACTTGCTGCAATGCTTTTCCATTCTCTGGGCCGTCACCCGTTGGCTGGTCTTGCTGCTGCATTTGCTGGTGTCTCTGGTGGTTATTCTGCAAACCTACTGATTGGTACGGTTGATCCACTGTTGTCTGGTATTACAGAAACAGCTGCGCAAATGATTGATCCATCTTATACGGTTGGTCCTGAAGCAAACTGGTACTTCATGTTTGTTTCTACTTTCTTCATTGCGATCACTGGTGCATTCGTAACAGAAAAAATTGTTGAGCCTAAATTAGGCAAATATAATGATGAAGATGCGTCAGAAGACCTATCAAATGATTCAATGGGTAAACTGACGAGCATTGAAAAGAAAGGTCTTAAACTAGCAGGTATTGCCGTTCTGGTTGTATCAGCGCTTCTAGCTTGGACTGTTGTTCCTGAAGATGGTGTTTTACGTTCAGAAGCTGGCACGATTGCGGGCTCGCCATTCCTTAAGAGTATCGTGGCATTTATTTTCGTATTCTTTGCTATTCCTGGTTTTGTTTACGGTAAAGTAACCGGTTCAATGAAGACTGACCGTGATGTGATTGATGCAATGTCTAAGTCTATGTCTTCTATGGGCATGTACATCGTTCTTGTATTCTTCGCTGCGCAATTTGTGGCTTTCTTCAAGTGGACTAATTTTGGCCAAGTATTTGCTGTAGGTGGTGCAACCTTCCTACAAGATATCGGTCTAACAGGTCCAATGCTGTTCTTCGCATTCATTCTAATGTGTGGCTTCATTAACCTGATGATTGGTTCGGCATCTGCGCAGTGGGCAGTAACAGCACCTATCTTTATCCCAATGCTAATGCTAGTTGGCTATGCACCAGAAACGATTCAAGCAGCATATCGTATTGGTGACTCTGCAACGAATATTATTACGCCGATGATGAGCTACTTCGGTCTTATCTTAGCTGTTGCAACGCGCTATATGAAGAATCTAGGTATCGGTACGCTGATCGCGACTATGCTACCTTATTCAATCTGCTTTATGGTTGGTTGGAGTATCCTATTCTACCTTTGGGTATTTGTCTTCGGTTTACCAGTTGGTCCTGGTGCGGCAACTTACTATACGCCTTAACCCTTTAACTTAGCTGAAGCCTAGGTGTTAAGTGGCCCGTAATAGTTGGATAACCGATTATTGCGGGTTTTTTTATGCCAAATATATTTGTTAGTTCAAATTAATATCTGCAGTAAAGCTGTCTTTATGTGGCTAGTGATCGTTGATATTTAAGGCTTTGAATATTGAATACCACTTAGGATTACTCTTTAAGTTACAGTTTGCTTTAATTTTGAGCAGTTACTTTGGTGATATTGAGAAACGCCTTGCTTGGCATCATTTGCTATGTATAATACTGAGCTATGCCCGAGTGGTGAAATCGGTAGACGCGGTGGATTCAAAATCCTCTTCCGAAAGGAGTGGCGGTTCAAGTCCGCCCTCGGGCACCATATTTAAGTAATAGAGCCTCAACGAAAGTTGGGGCTTTGTTGTATCTGGCACAATGAAAAGCTTACCTCATATTTCCTTAATTCATCATCAACAGAACTCGAAGTATCTGATACTGAAATCATCGGATTAAAATGTCCCTCCGGCAAAGCAGGTAATAAATGCTTTTTATTACGCTATGAATTTCAGCTCTAATTGTTATTGATTCTCATTTACAGCGTGGTAGACTAATTGTTATGTTATAACATAGCAATTGAGGTCGTAATGAAACAAGGTATACACCCGGATTATCAGAAAGTCGCTTTTCACGATATCGCAGCAGATAAATTCTTTATTGTTGGTTCGACGTTGAAAACTAATCGAACTGTAGAAATTGAGGGCATTACATATCCATACGTCCCACTGGATGTATCAAGCGAATCGCATCCTTTTTATACGGGAAAACAAAAAACGATCCAAAGTGATGGTCGTGTGGCACAGTTTAATCGCCGCTTTGGTGGATTAAAGAGTCAAAAGGAGGTTTGATATGAAGGTTTTAAGCTCACTTAAAAGCGCCAAGCAGAGACACCCTGATTGCCAGATTGTGAAACGTCGTGGTCGTGTTTATGTTATTTGTAAAGCCAATCCGAGATTCAAAGCTGTTCAGGGAGGAACGAAGAAACGTTCTTGAGTCTTAATACGACTGTAGTCAGTAATCTAACCAGACCCAAAGATGTATCATTACTGAAAGGCGTCTCAAGGTATTAAAAATCTTATTCCGAAAGGAGTTACGGTTTAAGTCCGTCCTCGGCATCATACCAGATACAATAAAGTCTCAACGAAAGTTGGGGCTTTGTCATATTTGGCACAATGTTATTCATTGTTCAAAACAAATTATCTGCATTTTATTTTACACCATATGCTTATGCATACTTCCCAATATACTATCCTTATGACTCCTAGATAATTTGATCCTATCCACACTAGGTGCTTTCACATGCATAATTTTTACGTAAGGCTAGCTTGTAGGAACTGATGCAACACTGTCGCAGTCATTAGCTTTTGTTATTTAGTTGACCATTCATTTCATTGCTTATTGAGTCGCATGTTCGAAATGGAATCGATATAACCTCAAGAAGTGTATGGTCTTGTAATTTAATGTAAAAACAGCCTTTCTACCCATTCGGAGGGTTGTTTGTGGAGTGGTCGACGTATACGGTGTTGCTATTGGAATATAGAGACGATGAAATATGTCATTTCTATCTTCCATTTTCTATATACATGGGCAGTTAACTTGCTCTTATATTGGCCTATTTTTAACTGAATAAGGAATCATTATTATGAAAGCACTCCACTCTTGTTTCAGCCTGGTCGCACTGGGTAGTTCTCTACTATTCAGTGTATCTACGTATGCTGTCGATAGTTTTACATTTGATACTAAGTCAGCACCTCATAACATGCTGATGTTTCAAATTGACCATCAGGGTTATTCACGCTCTATAGGATTCTTTAAGACGTTCGAGGGCAATATAGAGATTGATACCGATAACCTGAAAAATTCCAGTGTCGAAGCAACTATAGATATCACCAGTTTGAATCTAGCTGGGAATGAAGCATGGAGCAACAATACGCTGGCGGTGTTCTTTAAAAACGGGTCCTTACCAAAGGCCAACTTTAGAAGTACAAAAGTTGAAGATAAAGGCGATGGTAAACTGATGATTACGGGTGATTTTACATTAATGGGGGTTACTAAAAGTGTAGTCCTAGATGCGACTATGAATAAAGCAGGGCAATCTCAAGCGTCTGGTTATAAGGCTGGGTTCTCAGCTACAACAGAGCTTAGTAGAAAGGACTTCGGCATTACCGCGGTACCTAGCAACGGTGATAAAGTAACAATCACGATTGAAATCGAAGCGGTAAAAGTAGAGTCTTAATCGTATGTTTAATTTAAGCTAAAAGATAGTAAGTATTAGATAGTTAAAGTAGTAATACTCTTTTAATGTATTACTACTCTTGGTATATCGACTTAATTACGACCTGCAGTAACACCACCATCTACATCCCAGATAGCGCCTGTTACCCAGCTTGATTGATCGGATAGTAAAAAACAGATGCTGTTGGCTATATCTTCTGACGTGCCAACGCGGCCAATGGGATGGAAAGCGTTAAAGCTAGCTAATGTTGCATCCATATCTTCAGGGCTGATAAATGTTTCATAAATAGGTGTTTTAACAACAGCGGGTGATACCGCATTAACGCGAATGCCATGTTCAGCTAGTTCCATCGCCATGTGTTGAGTTAGGGCGTGTAATCCTGCTTTTGCCATTGAATAGGCTGAAGACGGTGTGGCTTTAATTGCTTGTTTCCCCCACATGGATCCGATGTTAACCACGTTACCGCCACCATTTTTGATCATGTTTTTTGATACCGCTTGACTGATTTTGAATGTCGCTTTATTTAACTCATGATATTGGTCATAGTCCAGTTCTGTATGCTCAGTAAAAGGTTTAGGGTTAAAGTAACCCGCTGCATTAACGAGGTAACCAATATTTGTTTCTTGCTCGGTTAGTTTTTGAATAAATTGTGCAACACTTTCGTTATCGTAAAGGTTTAATTGAATACCTGATACGTTACCGATCTGGCTAAGCGTAGATACTGCGTTATCTAGCTTGTCGATATTATTACCCACAATGACCACAGGAATATTTTGCGCTGCAAGTTGCTTTGCGGTTTCAAAGCCCATGCCACTTGTGCCACCAATGATGAGTGCGATGCCTGATTGAGTAAATGTCATTTTCTTGCTCCTAAGTTTTGGTATGTGGTAATCTTAGATGCTAATTAACTCATTAAATAGTAAGTACAAATTGGTAACTCAGGTACTTATTGGTACATCTTTATGAATAACAAAGAAAAAATATTTGTAAGAAAAACGGCACCAGAAAATAGCGCTAGAATGGTCGAAAGTATTTATGGCTGTAAATGGTCATTGACTGTGTATCAGTTATTGGCGCATGACATTAACAGGCCGGGTGAGATGGTTCGTAATGTTGAAGGGTTAACGACAAAAGTCTTAAACCAATGCTTAAAACGTAATGTTGAATTTGGTATTTTAGAGAAAGTAAGCTTTAATGAACTACCGCCTAGAGTGGAATACCATGTTACGGAGTTTGGTACAAAATTCCTCGATATTTTGACGCAACTCGACGCTCTGCAAAATGAGATCGATCACCAATATAATGTGTGATGAACATACTGAAGCCTCAGTTATAAAGTTGCTAGCAGTATTGCCTGATCATTAATTGACTCTCACCTACAAGCTGTCATTTACGATATCTGTTTTATGAACTAGATTTATTGTATATTTCTCTGCTAAGAGTTCATTTAAAATGACTGTCAAAGTAGCTATCACACAAAAACCACCAGTGCTTCTTGATCTTAAAAGTAGTCTTAATAAGGCGATAGAGATCATGAATGAGGTCGCTGACGCAGGTGCCAAACTTGTCGTCTTTCCTGAAACGTTTCTTCCTGGTTATCCTTCTTGGATATGGCGTCTTCGCCCCGGTGGTGATATGGCGCTTGGCAATACTCTCCATACTAAATTAAGAAATAATGCTGTTGATATCGCGAATGGTGGCCTTGAATCTATCTGTGAGGTGGCATTAAAACGTGAGCTTGTTGTGGTTATAGGGATGAATGAGATTGACTCCGAGTTTAGCGGTAGCACATTATTTAATACCGTTGTTGTGATTGATGTTAATGGTGAAATTGTCAATCGCCACCGAAAAATCATGCCGACAAACCCTGAACGAATGGTATGGGGGTTTGGTGATGGCAGTGGCTTACGAGTCGTTGATACAGCTGTTGGTCGGATAGGTTGCTTGATCTGTTGGGAGAACTATATGCCTCTTGCACGGTATAGTTTGTTTGCTCAGGATATAGATATTTATATCGCCCCAACCTGGGATAGTGGTGATAACTGGATCGCGTCGATGAATCATATTGCTCGAGAGGGGGGCTGCTGGGTGCTTAGTACCGCAACTGCTTTGCAAGGAAAAGATATTCCTGATTCTTTTCCAGAACGAGATAAGTTATTTCCTGCAGAAGAATGGATAAACCCTGGTGATGCTGTGGTGGTTAAGCCTTTTGGCGGAGTAGTCGCAGGGCCTTTGCATAAGGAAAAAAGTTTTTTATATTTTGATATTGATTTGGGAGCTGCAAGAGACTCTCGTAAAGCTCTGGATGTCGCAGGTCATTATAATCGACCTGATATTTTCCATTTTGAATTAGATCGTCGAACTCAATCCCCAATTCAATTTATTGACGACCCTAAATGAGCATTCAATACAAGTAAGCGGTAGCTGCGCGATTCAAGTGATAGTATTGATCTTAGATTTCCTTTATTACTATTGGTATTGATAGAAGCGGAATTGTGTTTTGTTGTAACTGTCTGGATGCGTATGGAAGTTGGTTCGGAGGTTTTCAAACTCTAGAATTTAGAGAATGGAATTCATGTAATAAATGGAACTAATGCAATATTAGTCCCATTTCTATACATTTACAAAATTAGAATTTGTAAGATGCAGCTACATATACAGAACCAATAAGTACATCTATATCTGAAGCAGTGTTAGTCTCAATAGCAAAAGCATCGCCTTCATAACCAGCGCGGAAACTAACGCCTGATAATGCTGCAGGTGTATATTCTAGACCTGCACCAAAACGAAGAGCTGTCGCGCTACTATCATTTAAGTATTTAGTATTTTGATCTAAATCCAAAGAAGACAGGCCAATTATAGCAAATGGACGTAAACCATTTTCAAATGTGTAGCCCAGATTTGCTGCTAGAGATACTGTTTTAGGTTCCCATTTATAGTCAGACCAAACCTTCACTTTACCATACGAAGTATATTGAGCTTCAATTGCAACGATGCGGTTGAATTGATAACCACCAATGAATTTCAGCGTTGAACCATCAGTTGAAGCCGATTTTGATATTGAATTGTATTCAGCTTCAGCGTGCGTCGAACCAGCACCTGCGCCAATGTAGAAACCAGAAACATCTTGGTTTGCTTGAACGTTTGTCGCTAATAGAAGCGCGGCTAAAGTGCTTAATGTAGTAATCGATTTCATGAGATACCTGCTGGTTATATGTTTTTATATAGTATTTTATGGTGGTGGATTATAGATAAGACCAAATTTTAAGCAAGTTAACGAAACTGGAGTTTTGTCAGGATTTGTCAGGGTTTGTGTGAATCTACAGGCTGGTTTATTCATACTGGTTTAATTAACTTTAGGGCTAATGCTTAGCAGTACGGTAGTTTTTTGCTTTTATATGAATGACCTATAATAATCATGTATAGATATGTTTATACTAACATCATAGGTAATGATAATCATTCTCATGTATAATCGGTGGGTATGTAATATAAATCAAATCAATCGTAAACCGTTTGGCCAAGGACTAGGTTATGCATTTTAAGAGAATACTTTCATTTTTGTTTTTAGCACCACTCTCGCTGAGTCAACTTCATGCGTCTGAAGAAATGAGTCAAAGGATCATTAGCGGCACGAAAAGTGATAGCGATAGTTGGCCATTTATGGTTGCTTTAGTGTCTAAAAACCGAGATGTATATAATGGCCAATTTTGTGGCGCTAGTTTTATAGGCGAGCGCTATATATTAACAGCTGCGCATTGTGTTGAGGGGAAAGAAGGACAAGATTTGGATGCTGTTATTGGCATTTCTGATTTAGTGCAAGTAGATGCTGTACAACACAGGTATAGCGTTAAAGAAGTTTACGTGCATGAAGGTTATGTAGATGTTTCCACTGGTAATGATATTGCGATTTTAGAACTTGAGAATGATGTCAATTATACCGCGGTTAATTTAGCTGACCAGTATTTACGTAACAACCTCTCTGCGGGGGAGTTATTAACGGTGATGGGCTGGGGTGATCAGGATCCGAGTCGAGATTACACCCAATTTAAAAGTGAGTTATATCAAGTTACTGTGCCTTTAGTTGAGCAAAGCTTGTGCCCTAATATTATTCGCAGTGAAGATAATGCATTTTGTGCTGGGTTTGTGAGTGGCGGTTACGACTCTTGCCAAGGTGATAGTGGTGGTCCGATAGTAGTTGCAAGTGCTGGTGGTTTTGAACAATTGGGGATCGTTAGTTGGGGCGAAGGTTGTGCTGAGGCGGGTAATTATGGTGTTTATGCTAATGTTAGCCATTTCACCGACTGGATAGCGGGTAAGACACAGGGGTTGAGCTTCCATCAATTAGAATTTGTTGGTGCTAAGACTGCTGGGTTATATACCCATACATTTTCTATCCGTAATACCACAGGACAAAGCATCCATACATCTGGCGCGGTGATTAATGGCTCTAGTGGTGTGATTACAGCGAACAGTTGCGCAGAGCTTAGATCTAATGAAAGTTGCGCTGTAACGATCCTCTATACGGTAGGTACATTAGATTTTGAAAAGGTGTCAGTAAGTCTTTCTACGGATCATCCACAAATCAGTAGCGTAGCGCTTGCCTTATCCTATATTGGCACTGAAGTGGCTGGCGTAAGTGTTAGTAACGTTGTGAGAATTGCTAATACCAACGTTTATTCATCGCCTAATGCATGGATTGGCAATAGTAATACATTACAAAGTCCGCTATTAAATGATAATGAATTTGCACAAATGACCATTTCTGGTTTAGCTGTTGGTAGTTTATCTTTCGACATGAATGTATCCACGGAAAAAAATTATGATTACTTGAACGTATATACGAATGGCAGTTTGTATACTCGATTCAGTGGCATAGAATCGAGATCCGTGGGTATTAATTTACCACGACATAGTAATACGGTGGTACTTGAATATAAGAAAGATAGAGGTGTTGCTCATGGAGGTGATCGCGTTATCATCAGTAATTTAACCCACTCAGTTACTGGTCAATCTGTTCGACCTGACGGTAATGCAGTCGAAAGAAGCTCAAGCGGTAGTGGCGGGGCGATTAATTGGGTCTATTTACTTCCGTTAGGTTTATTAACCTTAGTAAGACGACGCTTTATTTAACTTTGTAGAGTAATTTTTATCATGTGAAAAGACCCTCCGATAATGGAATAAGCAATTATCGGGGAGTCTTTTACTAGCAAGTTTGCGCTGGCGAATACGCTCGTTATAAACTCGGAACCCTACAATCGACAGCTCGCGGTCATATCTAAGCGCGGATTAATCACGTGACTCTCAACACCATACAATCCCAGTAAAGTATGGAATAAATTATCGTGTGAGAAACTACCTTGTTTGGCTTTTGCCATTAAACAGCCTCTGTCAATGCCTTTTGCATCAGCATATTGCTGCGGTAACCACATGAATAAAGGTATGTGAGTTTGTTCTTCAGGGGCAAATGCGTAAGGTGTACCGTGTAGATATAGCCCCTTTTCACCTAATGATTCACCGTGATCAGACATATACAGCAAGGCCACGTTATAATCTTTTGCATAACTCTGCAGTTTTTTGATCGTTTCAGCAATAATATAATCTGTATAAGCAATGGTATTGTCGTAGACGTTGACGATTTCTTCGTCAGTGCAATTTTCAATATCACTTTTATTACATGCTGGTGTGAACAACTCTCGTTGCTGGGGATAGCGCTTAAAATAAGTGGGCCCGTGACTGCCAATTAAATGCATCGCAATTAATTTATTGCCTTGCATACTGGCGACTTCATCATCAAATGTATTTAGCATGACTTCGTCATAACAGCTCTCGCCATTACAAAGCTTGGTCTTTTGGTTTATGTCTATGTTGATAAGTTTGACGCCTTTGGCGACAGATTTATCACCACCATCATCGTCTTTCCAAAGAACGTCAACGTTGGCATGCGTTAATACATCTAGCACATCATCTTGGCTATTCGCTCTGCTTTTGTTGTAGTTGCTGCGGTTTAGATTTGAGAACATGCAAGGTAATGAATGTGCGGTTGCAGTGCCACAAGATGAGACATCTTGAAAAGAAATGATACCCATATCTTGCGTGTAAGGGTTGGTATTACGTTTATAACCATTATAGCCAATGTTCATTGAACGTGCTGTTTCACCAACAATGAGGACCATTAAAGTTGGCTTGCCATTTTTTACTGGAGACAATACTGCGTCTTCACCTTGGCGCTTGTAAGCCAATTTTTCTGTAAAGAATTCATTTTTGAGATACTTGACACTATTAAAGATATGCGCGGGTACTATCATTTTATTGAGATAAGCATTGTTACGACCGACAGATGCATAATCCTTATAAAAACAAATTATAATTAACAATCCGATCACCATCGCGATAACGACTAATACGATCCTTTTTAAAATACGTGTCAGTAATGGCTCTTGGGTATTAAATCGCACGAAGGCAATTAATATCGCGGGCACAATACCCGCAAAAAATAGATAAAGCATGGAGCTTAAATTGACATAGGAAATCACTTCACCGGAATTGGTTTCAATCAAATTTTCAATCATGCTGTAGTCAAATAACACCCCATATTTTAAGGTCGCATAGCAAGCTGCAGCGGAAGATATTACAACGAGTATAAAAAATGGCTTGGCAAAATAAGGCAGTGCAAATAACGAAAAAATGACCACGAATGCACAAGTCATTAATAGCGGTGCTGAATAGGCAAATAGACCGAGGTTACTATTGGCGGTGATATCTATTAAACGAGAGATAATCGGGATGTTGAGGACAAAACCAAAATATACTGAATACAATAATAGGAATTTAGTCATACTGATATTAATGCGGAATTTTTTCATTGTTATAGCACCAAAATCATCAACCAGACGAATACACTTAGGCATAAACTAACAAATACCGCCGCAGAACCAATGTCTTTTGCACGGCCACTTAATTGGTGGTATTCAGTACCGATGCGATCGACAACGGCTTCTATGGCTGAATTAATGAGTTCGACAATAATCACCAGTACCAATGAGGCTATCAATAGTATCTTTTCTATATTTGTAACGTCTAATAGCAGCGCTATGGTCGTTAAAATAAGCAGTAATAATAACTCTTGTCTGATAGCTGATTCGTATTTAAATGCAGCATATAGCCCTTTAAATGAATATTGAGTCGCTTTAATAATACGGGTTAACCCTGTGGTTCCTGGTTTGCCGGTATTGTCTGTTGTATTACTTTGGTTCATTCGCTCATCGCCTTTATATTAATTTCAATCACTACCATGCTCACACTCTGAGTTAAGACAGCATGATCGTGTAATATATCGCTAGAAACTGTAAGCGTCTGTAAGCGGTAATATAGATAAAAATGACGATGTAGCGACGATATAGGCTATATATGTAAGTCAATTTACTCCGAGGGGATTACCCTAAAGGTAGGGGTTAGTACTTATAAATGTGTTATTCGCTCGGATTTCATGTTTTTGTATTGTGACCTTGCTATCTGTTAGGTAATATCCATATTTTTATATCGTAAAGATGGGATGAACAACATGAAGAAAACCCTGTGTGCAGCGATGCTTATATCGGCTGCAGGACTGTCAGGTTGTGCGTCATCTGAATCAACGCAAGGTGGCGTTGATGATAATAATGCTGCAGTTGAAGTCATGGATGAAGCGGCACTGGCAATACAAAAAGTCAAAGCGCTAGCGGAACATGTTGAACAGCAATATGACGCCGGAAAGGATGAAGACTATGTGTTCTTTGCACCAGATAGCTGGAAAAAAATTAATTCAGCTGTGCGTTCAATGCGTACCTTAGTGGCGAAATTTGATCCTAACGATCAAGGCTTTTTTGGTGGACCATCAGAAAGTAAAGTAACCGATAAAATTGAAGAAGCGCAAGAAGCGTTAGATAACGCTGTGCGTATCAAAACATTAGTATCTGTATTTTTAACCCAACAACTTGCGGATATGAACTACTTGTCGCCGCTTGTTCATGGTCAATGGCAGAATGAATTAGATGATATTTATGAAAGTACTGCTGACTTAATTGAAGATATTGAAGATGATGAGTCAACAGACGGTTATGAGAAAAGTAGCGCGAAGATACAAGCTCGTTTGTTACAGCTTGAAATTAGAATTGTAAAAAGTAATCTTTATACGCCGTTGGTAAAGAAAATGAAAAAGCTGGATCAAGACTTGATCCCAGAAACATATGCTCAAATCCAGCAGCGTATCGTGCAATTAAAAGATGCAATTGAATTTTCGCCACGTGAACAGCATATTCTTGATGCCATTATTGTCAAAGTAGAAGACGATCTGCGTCGTGCTAATAATGTGACAACGGAAGTTAATTGGATCAACAGTGTCGATCGTTCGGAAAGTGAAAAAATTGCCTTACGTTATCGTGACGCGATTGCGACAGTGGCATTTAAGTTATTTTCAAAAGATATTTCGAGCTTAACTTATATCGAACAAATTGCGTATTTTGATAATGCCCTGCGTAATAAATTACACCAACAAAAAGTGCTTAATGACGAACAGGCCGAGCTTATTATTAGCCTAACAGAAAAAGTCAAAGGTGCTTTGGTTGAGACTGAGACTGAGAGTGATGACTTAGCTGATGAATTAGTTGAACAGCAAATTGTGACGGACTTAAATCGTATAGCCACGGATGCGGATGTTGAAACGATGACGTCATCGATTGAAGAGTAATCTGCATGCACATTGAGTTGCTTACTCCGCATATTGGCGCCTTGATCCACAATGTGGATCTGGTTAATTGTGACGACACAGAATTTGCAGCCGTTTATAAGGCGTGGTTTACCCACCAGGTGATCTTTTTTCGCGATCAAAAGTTTTCACCGCAGCAACATTTAAAAATTGCTGCACGTTTTGGTGAGTTGGAGCCGACACATCCTTTTTTCCCACATGTCGAGGAAGCGCCGCAAGTCAGTATTATTGAAACTGTTAAAGGTAAGCCACCGCTAGAAAGTTTTTGGCATACGGATTTAACCTGGCGTCAGCAACCTTCAATCGCCTCGCTGCTGCATGCACAGCATGTCCCTCATTGTGGCGGTGATACCTTGTGGACCTCGATGACGGCAGTATTTAACGCATTGCCAGAACAAGACAAAAACCTGTTACGTCAATTATCCGCGATGCATGCATTGTTTGCTTTTGACGGTATTGAAAGTAGTGAGATCACTGAAGATTGGCAGAAAGATGTCATTGCGGTATCAGCAAAAAATCCACCTGTCGCGCATCCGGTTATCACGCGCAATCCTGACACCGGGGAAGAGATCTTATTTATTAACGAGCAATTCACCCGTTATATTATTGGTATGGATCGCGAGGATAGTAATGTTTTACTCGCCAAGCTATTTACCATGGCTAGACAGCCCGAATATCAAGTGCGTTTTAAGTGGCAAGCGAATTCATTAGCTATTTGGGATAACCGCAGTACACAACATTATGCGGTGATTGATTATGCCGATAACCCGCGTAAATTACATCGCGTGACTGTTGTTTAATTTACGTCGTGTAATAAATATTATGTCATCATTAGATGTGAAAAAAGAGCAATACGGTGGCCGTACAGCTCTTTTTTTGGCTCATATAATATGAATGATGGTTAATTAACGAGTGCGAGCTCAGTATCAATATCAAACAAATGGCAATGCGACATATCAAAATGCATATAGTGACTTTCACTATGCTGAATATTAATCTTTGGATCAAAATGACAACGGGCAATGATCTGTTCTTGCCCTAATGCGCAATAGAGATACATTTCATTACCCATCGATTCCACGACTTTGATGTAGGTGAGTTCAATATTCTGTTCTTGAGCTGTTGCTGCTTCTTCAGATGGCGCAACGAGAGATATGTGCTCTGGGCGTAATCCAAACCAAACTTGTTGACCGATTTTATCCGTCACTTTTTCCGCTTTGTCGCTGGGTAATAAAAATTGAGCACCATTATCTAACTGGATGTAAGTTGCATTATTTTCTTGGCTTACTGTCGCGCGGAGTAAATTCATTGCAGGTGAACCAATAAAGCCAGCGACGAATTTATTTGCGGGTGAGTGATACAAGTTCATTGGCGTATCAACTTGCATTATTTTACCTTGATCAAGCACACAAATGCGATCACCGAGTGTCATTGCCTCAACCTGATCATGTGTGACATAAATCATCGTTGCATTCTGGCCTTCGGCTTTTAAATTATGATGTAATTGGGCAATACTGATACGGGTGGATACACGTAATTTAGCATCTAAGTTAGACAAAGGTTCATCAAATAAAAATACATCGGGTTTACGTACCATCGCTCGCCCTAATGCTACGCGCTGGCGTTGACCACCTGACATTTCACCGGGTTTACTGTCCAATAAATGTGTAATTTCTAATGTTTCAGCCGCATCACTAATACGACGTTCTATTTCGCGTTTATTGATTTTTTGCTGCTTTAAACCAAACGCCATATTTTCATATACAGACATGTGCGGGTATAGAGCGTAGTTTTGAAAAACCATAGAGATACCGCGATCTTTCGGCGGTAAATTATTGACGCATTTGTTACCGATCATGATCTGGCCATCACTGATGTCTTCTAATCCCGCGATCATGCGTAACGTCGTTGATTTTGCACAGCCCGACGGACCAACAAAGACCATAAACTCACCTTCATGGATCGTAAGGTCGATACCGTGAACAGCTTTAAATCCATTTGGATACACTTTTTCTACCTGACGTAATATTACTTCAGCCATTATGATTTCCGTATTATTTGTGGTTATTATTAGCGCTGATTAATTGTCATCAACAAATCAGTATTAAAGTCAGCAACTGAATACAAGACGATATCCGCATAAGGCTGCAATTCGTCTTCGCTTGCTGTACCCGTTAAAACACCTATGGTGCTCGCGCCTGCATTACGGCCAAATTTCATATCAGAGACGGTGTCGCCAAACATGATCACTTGCTGCGGTGCTAAATCGCAGACCTGGCAAAAAGCATTCAATAATGCGGGGGCTGGTTTAGGCGCAATATCGCCATCGGAATAACCAACAAAGTCGAATAAATCGTGTAGTTGAGTCTGCATTAAACTGTAGAGGGTGGCGTCTTTACTATCTGCGGTGGCAATACCCAATTTGAAGCCTTGTGCTTTTAGTTCCATTAGCTTGTCTTTAACCTCGGGCAAAGCTTGGATCAGGGCTGGGTTATCTTCTACTTGTTTATTGAATAGTTTTTTTACGGTCTGACAGAATATATTTTTATCACTGCTTAATTGCAGTAATTGATACCAGGCTTCAGCTGTGTCCTCGACAGGGTTGGAAGCCAGCAGTCCATGATTATCAACATAGTCACCGTACACGCCAATGGCTGCGAGCAAAGTAGTCATATCTACGTTGGTTTGATGATTATCGCAGCTACTTTCAGTTGGATAAGCGTTAAGGGTATCTGCCGCGGCGCCTTTGGCTACTTGTAGCCACATTTGATGAAATTCGAGTAAGGTGCCATCTTTGTCGAATAGTAATCCTTTAATTTCCATGGGTATTTTTCTCTTCCATTAATTCGCCCCAAGTATTTACCTGAGGGTGGCTAAAGATAGTTTTGGTCGCGTTATAAATCGGGTTTATGAGCCCTTCAAATGCTGCGACGCAGCTGTCGCTGTTTTCACTCAATGTAGCGCGACGAATATCAATACGTAACCAAGCATAGTTGCTCATATCCACTTGGAAATGACGCGCTTCGCTGGTTAGTTTTATACGGTTTATCACCTCACCATCAGCGATACATTCGGCATAATATGCAGTGCGTTTATCTGTAATGGCGAGGTGATAATCGATAACCTTATTACCGACATCCTGACCCGGTAATACCGTGCCATTATTAATTTGAAAATCCAAACCACATTGGCGTTCTAGATAAATATGCCCTTGACGTAAGCCCTGTAAAATACCGTTACCTGATAGCGTATCGGCATAGACAAACGTACTTGGATCGCCATAAATAGACGGTTCCGTTGCATTAGCGTTACGTTCATGAGGTGCTAAGTGTGAGTCACTACCGCCAACGGCTGCAATGCGATGGCCACAATTCCATAACTGTGTGAGTAAGGTTAATGCGCCCTCTGTGGCTTTCGGTGATGTCGGCCATGTTGGGTCACAGCAAACTTCCAAGGTATTTACTTTATTTAGTGCGATGTCTTGGTAATGCCAATGCCATGGTTTCATCATCGGATGATTAATGCTGATATTCCCTTCATCGCGGCCGACTAAACCAAGACCTTGTTCAATCAGCGCAGCACTTGAATAAGCGGCATTGAACATATTGAGCATACGGCGAGGGCCGTGAACATTAAAATGCCCCTGGTCTGTCGTGACCTCAATCGCAGGTAAAATTAATGTTTTGTCGGTAGCGGGTAATGCAGGGTGGCAAATATTGTGTTCG
The DNA here is from genome assembly GCF_015082335.1 of Moritella sp. F3. Classification (NCBI taxonomy): domain Bacteria; kingdom Pseudomonadati; phylum Pseudomonadota; class Gammaproteobacteria; order Alteromonadales; family Moritellaceae; genus Moritella; species Moritella sp. F3. Next base: position 108,009 of record NZ_BLRL01000010.1, read on the forward strand.
GTAATAAAAAAGAAATCGAGGGCTTGTTGCTCGGCTATTTGTGCCGCTGCTGCAAGGGTATTATGTCCATCGGATAATAAGGTATGAGCGTGTAAATCACCGCGATACCAAGCTGCGTTATTATTTTTACTGTGCTGGTAATCAAAATGAATATTGTGGTCTAGCGGCGAGCCTGTATTAGCGAGCAAGCAGGTTTTAGTCGGTATTGCGAGTAATTGGTCGTTGCTGCTGCACTCAGGGGGGAACGGCTCATTTAACTCAACATCTATTTTAATATCAATAGCATAGTGCATCGCCTTTGGTGTGCGGTTTTCACCTTCAAGATTGTATAAGTGTAATTGCCAATCACCAGCAGGGAGGTTTCCTGCAATACCGCCAAGTGAAGCAGATTCTGACGTTAAAATTAGCGTTTTATCGGTTTTTTGAAATAATAAATTAGCGCGTAATTGCTGCTCACTGTCATACAGATAAGCATATAAAAAGCCTTTTTTAACTGTCGTACCAGTTAGGGTGAGGGTGTTAATATTAGCGCTAACATTAAAATTCAAAACGCGATGGCCAAAGACCAATTCACCGGTAAAATTCAACATGGTAAATCCTTGCTGTTATTAGTTATGTTGGTGATGAATGTTGAACACTCACCACCAATATTTACTTTTACTTTTATTTTTAGTCTTATATTTATTTAGTTTTTTTATCTATGCTTCTATTTCTTTTTATTTATATAGAGGCATAGGTAAGTTTAGCGATTCGCACGGTCTAGTGCGCGCTGCGCACGTTTAGCCGCTTGCTTAAGCGCTTTTTCAGCTGGAATATTTTCAATCAAGATCTGATCTGCAGCAATAGAAAGTGCATCCGTGATCTTGCCCTTCGTTGGGTCAAAGAAGTCCTGACTTGCTGTACTTGCTTGCAGCAATGGGATCAAGGCTTGTGGGTTCTTAGCCGTGTAAGCTTGGTATGCTGGCACTTGTTTTACACTCTTACGTACTGGGATATAACCTGTGGTCATAGACCAACGAGCGGTATTTTCTGCCGATGTGTAAAACTTCATGAATTCGAAAGCACCTTGTGCAGCATTATCATCAGTGCCTTTTGGCATCACAAAACTTACTGCGCCCGCTTGTGGTGCCGCTGGGTTATTCCCCCAACCTGGTTGCGTCGTCGCGCCGAGTTTAGTGAAATCAAGATCCCCTTGATCGCCTGATGAACCGGTATAACCCAACGCACGATCTTTCACTACATCATCAATGGTTTTGTACCAGTACTCCCAGCCTTGGCCACCGTGATGAATACGCATTGTTTCATCTTCATGGATCCACTGACGGAAACTATTCCAAACGGTTATCCACTCAGGAGAATTAATTAAAATTGTTTTGCCGTCATCACTAATGATTTTTCCGCCATTAGAATAGGCCGCATCAATTAAATTTTCTTCACCCCACATCGGCTCCCAACCATAAAATGTCGTGTTACCTTTAGCATCTTTTTTGGTGACAGCAGCAGACACTTTCGCTACACCTTGCCATGTGCTTAAGTCTTTTGCGGTGAAACCATGATCAGCTAATACTTGTTTGTTGTAATAGAAGATCTGCGTGGTGCCATAAGCGGGAAGTCCGTAGACCTCACCATTTTCGGCAGTGACTTGATCGCGAAATGCATCAAGAAAATCAGCATAGTTAAAGCTGCTATCCATGTAAGGGCGAATATCTCGAGTCAGATTTCGCGCTACCATCATTTTCGCTTGGCTAGAATAAAGTAAGGCAAATTCAGGTGCGGTTTTTGATGCTAAACCAGCTTGTAATTTTTGATATGTTTCATCGTAATTACCCTGCTGCGCACTCTTAATGACATAGTCTTGCTGGCTACTGTTAAATTCAGATACCAGAGAGGTCATTAACTGCTGCTGCTTTGAGCCACCAGAATACCAAAAGTCCACTTCGGTTTTCGCCATTGCGCTACCTGCGAACGAAAATGCGCCCACTGCGTAGCTAGAACATACAATTGCTAATGTTTTCAGTTTCATGTTTATTTACTCTTTTACGCCGTTATCGGCAATGCCGGACAAAATTGTTTTTTGACAAATAATGAATAGAATCAACAGTGGCATTACTGCAATGGTGCTTGCTGCCATAATCTGTGACCAGTTTAAGCCGTAGTTACCTTCGGCAATAAAGAACTGCCTGATCCCCGTTGCAATCAAATTAAGATCTTGTGAGGTGATAAGTAGGCTTGGCCACATATAACTGTTGTAGTTAGTAATAAAGGTAATCAAGAACAAGGTAGCTAACGCTGCTTTGCACTGTGGTAGCACGATTGCCCAAAGAATTTTAATTTCTCCAGCGCCATCAATTCGGGCCGCTTCAATCAGTGATGGATGCACTTTTAAAAATACTTGGCGCAGGTAAAATACCCCGAATACACTGGCGGCATTCGAGATGATTAAACCGGTGTGGCTATCAAGTAAGCCCATATTCGCCAAGGTAATGTAAGACGGAATATAAGTCACGGCGCCGGGTAGCATGTAACAAGCCATGACGATGAAATAGAGCACGGTACGCGACTTAAATTTAAGTTGGGTGATGGCATAGGCAAACATTGCCGAGTTAATCATGACGATTAGCGTAGTGAAAAATGCTACGCTGAAACTGTTCATTATGTACAAACCAAACGGCGCACTTTCAAATGTGTCGACAAATGTTTGCCAATGAAATGTGTCCGGCAAGATGTTCAGTGGATTACTAAATATCTCATCGTTGGTTTTCATTGAACCCGATATCATCCATACAAACGGGAACACCATAATCAAACCAGACGCGCTTAAAAAGCCGTGTTTTACTATCAAGCTAGCGAATGATTTCATTAATGCATTCATCGGTGTTGCTGGTTTTATCATTTTGCTATTTGCTGTTATTTTTGCTTCGCTACCTTGGTCATGTCCCAAGGGTAAATCAATAGATTGAGTGCTCATCCGTATTTTCCTTAGTAATATATCCAGCGTTTACCCATCTCGGTATTAATCAATGTTAATACACCGGTGATAGCTAAAATGATGAGTGATGTTGCTGCTGCTGGGCCCATATCATATTGCTCAAATGCTTGCTGATAGAACAAATATAATAGTGTACGGGTACTGCCGCTTGGGCCGCCTTGCGTTAATATTTGGAATTGATCAAAGGCTTGTACCGAATTGATCATGTTGACAATAATAAGGAAAAACGTGGTTGGCGAAATCAGTGGTAAAGTGATTTTAATGAAGCGAGTTAGTGGGCTACAGCCATCAATTAATGATGCTTCATAGAGTGACTCTGGTATCTTGTTTAATGCACTAATGAAAAATAACATGGTCCAGCCAACTGCTTGCCAGACTGTTACGATCACCACGACAGTCATTGCTGTATCACCACTTTCTAACCAAGGTATCGGGTCGATGCCCACTTTGCCGAGCAGTAAATTTGCTAAACCTGATTTGGTTTCAAATACCCATGACCAGACGATAGATACAGCCACTGTTGGCGTGATCCAAGGTGAGAAAATCACTGCGCGGTAAAGTTGGCTGCCGCGAAAGTTTTTATGCAGCAATAAGGCAAAGCCCAATCCTAACATCACCGTCGGAATAACAACGCCCAGTGAAAACAGGAAGGTATTGTAAAGCGCCTCAGTAAAGTAACTATCTTCAATCATATATTGATAGTTTTCAAAACCGACGTAGCTGTATTCTGGGGAGATATAATCCCAGTCAGTAAAGCTGATGTAGATGCTCCAACCAAATGGCACAATCCAAAAAGCCAATAGCGGGATCAATAAAGGCGCTATAAATAATAGTACCTTTAGTTTCTCCGACATAGTACGCGACATAGTGTGGGAGGTGGCACGTGATAGTGTGTGTGAATTAATCTTCATGCTGAGTTTGTCCTTAACTGTATGGAAGCATCATAGAGTGGCACTGTGACAAATTTGCTTGTGTCATCATCATATTTTCCATCGTCAGACATAAGAAAAAGTGATGGCTATATCGATTACGCATTAGAAAAAACTACTGGGTTAGCATCATTGCTATTTGGTTGTCTGCTGTATTGTTGCTCTAGCCAATCGCAAAAAAAATTTACTTTGGCGCTACGCTTATTGGCTGTAATGATGTAATGGCTTGAATCTGAGGGCATACTGCCTTCCATCGCCAGCACCAGTTCGCCAGATACCAGTGCTTTTTCCGCGACTAACGAGCGAACTAGCATTAAGCCAATGCCTTGCTTTACGGCTTCTAAAGCATGTAGTGAATTACTTATTTCGAGTTGAATATTAGGTGAGACGGGCGGAATATCATGATGACATAACCATTGCATCCAGCTTTCTTCATAACCTTTGACTTGAATGGCGGGCAGTTGCGAAATATCATTTTTTTCTAGTGCATCAAAATGTTGTTGTTTGAATGCAGGGCTACACACCATGCTCCATTGCTCTTGGCATAGGCGTTTTGCTTGAGTGTCTTCGCTGTCGATAAAACCATTGGTGATCTCAACATCGGCATCACTGCAGGGCTGTCGAGATGGCCAATCAACTAACGTCAGATCTAATTTAATAAAGGCAAATTTATTGGTGAAATTAGCTAATTTGGGGATTAACCAATTGTGGCAAAATGATGTATTTATTTTAATGCGCAAGACATCAGATTGTTGTTGACCAAATAGTATTTGAGTTTGTAATTTAAGGTGTTGCAGTGATCCAGATACCACGGGTAAGTACTGCTGTGCGGCTTGGGTTAATGTCACGCCACGTTGATTACGAATAAACAAAGTACAATTAAGGAATAGTTCAAGATTTTTTAGCTGTTGGCTTACAGCGGCTTGAGTCACGTGCAGTTCACGCGATGCCGCGCCTATTGAGCCGAGCCGAGATACTGCTTCGAAAGCTAATAATGAACGTTGTGGTGGAAGCATACATAACCTTAACCATAAAATAGCTAAGGTAGTGTATTTTTATGACAGTATGATGAAACTCATTGATACGACTACTTATTAATGGCTAATCGTGGTTGAAAAGACATTAATAATGACACTGCCGAGTAAGATCAAGCTTATTCCTAAGATGGCAACCCAGTCGAGCTGTTGGCCATACCACAACCAGCTAATCATAGTGACAAGTACGATACCAGCCCCACACCAGACCGCATATGCGATACCAATCGGCACTGATTTGATGGTGATCGACAGTAAAAAAAATGCCAACGCATAGCAAATTAATACAATCGCACTTATTAATGGTTGACTGAATTGCTGAGTTTTTGGTAATAGCGAAGTCGCGATCACCTCAAAGATTATCGCAAGCAGCAGTAATAAATTAGGTGGCATGGTTGTCAGTATTTTCAGCATGGCTTTTTATCGTTTCTATCAATATTAATGAGCGCGCCACAATACCTGAATAACATGACAGTATCCAGCGCGTCAGTATTAGATTTATTGATGTAGCTGTTAATTTAAATTAATGCTTGGGTATAAGCGGTAAGTGATTTGTATATGTTGATATAGGATCTTGATTTTGTACATCCGTGAGTTGGTTTTTTAGTAATTAGTTATAAATAACTCACTGAAATCACTTGGTAAACATTTGAGGGGACACTTGTGCACTTATTGTTCAGGCTGTTAATTTGACCGCTTGTTTATAAGGTGTTGTATAAACAGGCTAATTTCAATTTATGTAAGTTTTCAATTTAAGTGTAAATACTGATGGATCATTCTAGAGTACGGGTGTAAGCTCACTTCAACTTTTAGGGAGACCGCTATATGCTTAATGTTTTAACCAATAAATTATCACTGACGTTATTTAATAACGATACGTTTAAGGCTTACTTCGCCCCATTTTCTGCTAAACCGATTTCCGTACTTATGGGTGAGATGTTTGCTGCGACAGTCGTCAAAATGCAGACTGAAAATAATGATATGTATTCATTAACATTAGCGATTTCAGGTAAAGTGAATAAACAGGGATTTTCATTCCAGCCTGGTCAATATATTGAACTGCAAGTAAAAAAGAATGGCAGTTACATTAAACGTCCTTTTACTATTTCATCTTCGTTAGCGCAGTTCCAGCAAGATAAAACCATCACCTTAACCATTAAAAAGCAATTTGAAGGCCGTGTTACCCCCTGGTTATCAAGTGCGATTAAGCAAGGCGATTTATTAGGTATTTCACCTGCGAAAGGTGACTTTGTATTGAACCGTTTATCAAAAAAGGCAGCAAAGAAAGAGGTGATATTTATTGCTGGTGGCAGTGGCATTACGCCTTTTCATAGCTTGCTGTTATCACATGTTGCGAATAACCCGACGATTAACTTCACTCTATTGTATTTTGCCCGTGCTAATCAACATGCATTAAACGGCAGCTTAGTGGCATTAGAGTTAGAGCATAACAACTTCACCTTGAAATTATTACAACGTGAGCGAGATGGCCATTGTTCTGCAGCCCATATCAATGCCGTGACGAGCGACTTACAGCATAGTGAAGTTTATATTTGTGGTCCAAATAGCATGATGGATAGTACTCGAGAATTATTATTGGACATGGGTCTACCTGAAGGTGCACTGCATCTTGAGCAGTTTGGTTTAGCCAGTTTTCGTAATGTCGATTTGAATGTCGTGCGTAACGTGTCGTTTGCTATAACCAATAAAGATGTGGTTGTTGATGAAGACAATCAGAAAACACTGTTAATGCTCGCCGAGGATAATGTTGTACCAGCTAAATATGGCTGCCGTATGGGTATTTGCCAAGAATGTAAATGTAAAAAAGTAAGTGGCGTGGTTTATAACAGCCAAACAAAAACATATTCAGATACCGGTGAAGAAGATATCCAAGCTTGTATCAGTGTACCAGTGACTGATGTCGTGATTAATTTATAGGGATAAGATGATGGCAACGTTAGATACAAAATTTAGTCAAAAATTAAATGAAGAGCAGTTAGAACAGTTGGCAATAGATCTTGATGGCGTAAAAGCCAAAGCCATGGAACAAGTAGGTAGTACGGATGAACGTTATATTAAAAAGATTGTTCGTCTGCAGCGTAGCTTAGAAATTGCGGGACGTATTTGCTTGGTATTGGGTTTTATGTCGCTGTATTTCTGGGGAGTGGGCGTGCTGCTATTAAGCGCATCGAAGATTTTAGATAATATGGAAATTGGCCATAACGTGCTGCATGGTCAATATGATTGGATGAATGATCCAACGCTGAACTCGCAAACGTTTGAATGGGATAATGCGTGTAGCTCGGAATCATGGAAGCGCGTGCATAATTACGAACACCATACTTACACTAATATTGTCGGCAAAGATCGTGATTTTGGTTATGGATTACTACGCTTAAGTGATGATTTTTCTTGGCGTCTACGTAATACATGGCAGTTTGGTACTTACCTGGTGCTCAGTACTTTATTTCAATGGGGGATCGCATTCCATGAAATGGCTGGTGAACGGGTATTCTTTGGTAAGAAAAAAGCGGGTCGTGAATCACACGTTGATGTTGAGCAATTAAAGAAAGTATTCTATAGCAAATCAACGCGTCAAATTCTGAAAGATTACGTTATCTTCCCACTCTTAGCTGGTCCATTTTTTGTGATGGTATTGCTGGGTAATTTAGCGGCTAATTTACTGCGTAACTTTTGGACTTCAACTATTATTTTCTGTGGTCACTTTCCAACAGAAGTGTATACCTTCACCGAAAAAGAATGTGAAAATGAATCGCGTGGGCATTGGTATTATCGTCAAATATTAGGTTCAGCAAATTTAACTGGCCCTAAATGGTTCCATATTTTAACAGGTCATTTAAGCTGCCAGGTAGAGCATCATTTATTTCCAGAAGTACCTGCACATCGTTATGTTGAAATGTCGAAAGAAGTGCAAGTTATTGCGGCTAAATACGGCATTGCTTATAACACTGGTAGTTTCTTTAGCCAGTATGCTTCGGTCGTACAACGGGTTATTTATTTCTCATTCCCTGTGGGTAAAGTGACAGGTAAGAAAGCGGCGCTGTATCCACGATTTTAATCAGCTAAGCTAATAGAAATAATAGAAATAATAGAAATAAAAAAGCCTGACGGTTAACTACAGTCAGGCTTTTTTGTGTCATCAAATTTTAGCTATTTATTCATTCTGTCATCTAACTACTTACTGGTGCCACGACAATTGTGGCCAGTTTTGAACTTGTGCATGCTGGGCTAATTGTGGGCAAGGGTTAACAACATGCGGATATTGGCTAAATAAGCATAACGGCAGATCGTTAATCGAATCAGTATAAAAGTAGCTGTCGGTATAGATTGCGGTTTGTTCTGCCAACCAAGATTGTAACCGGATGACTTTACCATGACGGTAACTGGCAACACCAAGAATATTAGCCGTGTAGCAGTCATCTTCTATCTGCATATCAATCCCCATCGCATGCTCAACACCTAGTTTTATCGCTACTTTTTTAACAATAAAACTCACCGTTGCTGAGATTAATACCGTGGTTATATTATCTTTTTTTAGTTGTTCTAGCAGTTGTTGTGCTTGTGGGAATACGGTCGGCATAATGTATGTTTCGACACATTCATCAACCAAGCTATCAACTTGCTGTGTAGTCAAATGTGCAAGCGGTGCCATGGCAAAATTAAGGTATTCTGGCATATCCAATTCACCGGCAGAATAAAGGCCCATTAAGCGTTTATCTTCAGCTAAAAAATTGCTGTCGGTGACGATACCTTTCTCGACTAAAAATTGATGCCATAACATGGCGCTATCAGCACCAATTAACGTTTCGTCTAAATCAAAAATATACAGTGGTTGGCTCATAGGAGGCTCTCTTAACTGACCTGTTGTAATTCGTTTAGGTTAAACAATAGTTCTAGCGGTGTACCCGTCGCGAATAAGCGTTCTGATGAACGATTTAATAAATCGACGGTAATATCACAGCCTTTTACATCGACCTGATAACGGATCACATTTCCCAATAATTGGTGGTTTTTAATGACACCTTGAGTTGGGCGAGAAATATGCGCACCATAATCACGGCCTGATTCACGTACATAAATTGATTCAGGGCGGATAGCTAATTTATTTTTAATGCTCACCCCAAGTACATCTTGCGCTTGCTGCGCTGATAATAAATTATAATTACCCATGAATCCGGCCACAAATTCATTGTGGGGCTGAGTATAAATTTGTTCGGCACTGCCTTGTTGTACAATCGAGCCTTCATTCATCAAAAAGATACGATCAGACATGGTCATAGCCTCTTCTTGATCATGGGTTACAAATACTGTCGTCAGGTTAAGTTCTTTTTGAATATCACATATTTGTTGGCGTAAATGTTTACGGATACGGGCATCCAACGCTGACAGGGGTTCATCAAGTAATAAAATATTTGGCTGTACGACTAATGCACGCGCTAAGGCGACACGTTGTCTTTGTCCACCTGATAACTGGTGTGGGTGCTGGTTTTCTTTACCTTTTAATTCAACTAATTCAATGACGCGTGCCACTTGTTTCGCAATCTCATCTTTATGCAGTTTTTTCATTTTTAAACCGAAGGCGATGTTATTCGCTACGGTCATATTAGGAAATAAAGCATACGACTGAAACACCATGCCGATATCTCTTTTCTGCGGTGCTAAGTCGGTAATGTTTTGCTCTCCAACCCATATTTCACCAGTATCGACACTATTAAGTCCGGCGAGGCTACGTAACAAGGTTGATTTACCACAGCCACTCGGACCGAGTAAGGTAACAAATTCACCTTGGGCGATGTGGAAGTTAATGTCAGAAAATACGGTATTACTACCAAAGCTTTTTTGTAGATTTTTTACAGTAACAAAACTCATTATTGAGCTCCTCGGCTAATACGGCTGGCCAACCAAGTGAAAAGGAAAATAAAGGCGAAATAAGTCATGACTAATGCAGACGTGAAATGACCACTGGTTTGACGCATGTTATATAAATAGATTTGCAGGGTTTCATAACGCGTCCCCACCAAAATGTTCGAAAATACAAATTCACCCAATAAGAACGAGAAAGATAAAAACAGCGACGCGAGCAGTCCTTTCTTCAAGTTAGGCAAAATAATCAGGAAGAAGGCTTGAGCCGTGCTCGCGCCCAGTAAGTGCGCTGCATCCATCAGGTCAGCTAAATTAATCGCTTCAAAACTATTAGCAATGGCGCGATACATGAACGGCAGGGCAATCGTGAAATAAGTACCGATTAAGATCCACGGCGTACCAACAATTTGTATTGAACTGTCTGCATATATTTGCAGTAAACCGACAGACGACACCACTGGCGGTACCGCAAAAGGTAATAAGATCAGGATATTCATCAAGCCATTTAATTTAGGGAAATAATAAAACACCACAAAAATGGCTGGAATGATCAACAGGGCACTTAATAGTAACGCACTAATACAAACAAGCAGTGAGCGACCAAATGCAGCGATAAAGCGCGGGTCTTGCCATAACTGGCTATACCAATCAGTCGTAAAGCCGTTTGGTAAGATAGTTGCGCCCCAGCTCGATGAAATTGAATATACAAACGTAGCGAGGATCGGAATGATCAATACTGCTATCGTGCTATAAACAATGACTTTATGGAACAGCGAAGAATTAGCGTTTTGCATGGTAACTCCGACTAATAAGTAGTTGGTTTATAAGCGTAATGAACGCCAGTAATAAAATAAGTAATACTGAAATCGCGGCCGCTAGGTTCGGTTCAAGGAAGATATCGCCGGAGACGAGACTGGCAATGCGCACAGTAATGACATTGTAGTTCCCCGATGTTAACGCGTAGATACTGGCATAAGCGCCCATGGCATTGGCAATTAAGATGATAAAGGTGCCAAGCAAGGCTGGTGATAATACCGGTAGACCGATGTAACGCCAGAACTGCCAATTTTTAGCACCAAGCAAAGATGATGCGGCTTGCCAGTCATCACTCAGGGCATCGAATGCAGGGTAGAGTAGTAAGGTCGCAAGTGGCACTTGAAAATAGATATAAATAGCCAGTAATCCCCACTGACCATACAAATTAAAATCATCAATAATGCCGTACTTTTTCAGCAATAACGTCAATGCGCCGTTAAAACCGAGAATAATAATAAAGGCAAACGCCAATGGCACACCGCTAAAGTTAGCGGTCATGTTGGTAAATGAAACGATCAAGTCTCGAGCGCGAGAATCAAAACGACGTAATGAAGACACAAATAATGCCGCAATGATAATAGCGATAAGGCTTGAGGTGACCGCTAGCCACAAGCTGTTACTGAAACCTTGTAGAATAAAAGCGGAATCAAAAATTTCTTGATAATTTTCTAGGCTAAATTCATCTTCATAAATGAAACTATTGAATAATACCCACAGCATAGGGGCAATTTGAAACATAAAAAACAGCAGTGCAAACGGCAATAAGACTAATGCCGGTTTAAATTTAGTTAATCGCAATAGTTTGCGAGTTGACTTGATGTTTGAGGTTTCCACTGCGGGAACTGAAATAGTGTTCATAGACTATTTACACTCTTTTCTACTTGGCTATTCGTGTTTGTGTCGATAGTGCAGGGCTGTTGGCGAATAAGTTCAGGTTGCTTGTTTAATAGCGCTGAATTATAAGATTTACCATGGTCGACCAATCCTAATAGTTGGCAAACGTTGCCACATAACTCGGTTTGTTTCATCGCAGTTGGTTGGTGGCTAAAGCCGTCACCGATAACAAACAAAGGCACTGCGCGTTCTTCGGGTAATATACCGCCGTGGGATTTATCATTGTTCATGCCGTGATCACTGGTGATAAGGATCTGATACCCTGCGTCTAACCAAACATCAACATAGTTAGATAAGATGATATCGGCCCGGCGCGCGGTATTACGATATTGGCTCGAATCTAAACCAAATTTATGGCCAGCATCATCGATGTTCATCGGGTGAATAAGTAAAAAATCAGGGTTGTGTTGTTGACGCAAATTTTCAGCATCTAGAAACACCATTTCATCAGGGTAGTGGTCCATATGATAGAAACAACCATGCTGAATATTTAGGCTTGGAGCGTCAGTAAAGCGATCGCGCACGGCATTGTAAGGGGCGATGTTATATAGCTCACTCATCCAATGATAAGCCGCAGCTGCTGTGGTTAATGATGCTTTCTTCGCTAAACTAAATACGCTGCTATGATGTGACAGGCGGACAATATCATTATTCACTATGCCGCTTTGTGCAGGTGTAACCCCTGTTAATAAACATTCATACAGTGGGCGAGACATTGATGGTAATTCACTGATAACCGGATAAAGTGTTGCTCGATCTTGCTCTATTAATGCATTCAAGTAACCCATGCAATCATGGGCTACTTGATGATTAAGACCATCGAGAACAACAAGAATGACTTTATTGTTCATTAGCTGCTCTTTTAGTGGATGTGAAATAGTATTTTTAGTTAATATGAAAGAGTTCGTTTTTACTGGATATGCAGAAGTACATTTTCTTGCCATTGGCGCGGTAGTTTACGTGCTGTTTTTTCCCAGGCTTTAAAATCAGTGACCGAATGTACATTGTTGTATTGTTCATTTGGTAATAGTTGCGCTTGGATTTCAGCTGGTAGTGTTACGTTGTCACGGATTGGACGTGCATAACCTTGCGCTAAATTAATTTGGCCTTTATCACTGAAAATATATTCACGCGCCAGTTTTGCCGCATTCGGATTTTGAGCATATTTGTTGATAATAGTGGTGTAACCAGATATCACTGAACCATCTTGTGGAATTGATACTGTGAAACGGCTGCGGTCGATTTGATCGCGATAGTTCAAGGCATTAAAGTCCCAAAGAATAGCCACTTCAACTTCGCCTTTTTCAAGATTAGCTAAGCCAGGATCATTAAGTGATAAACGACCTTGCTTGGCAAGCTTAGAGAAGAATGTGACTGCTGGTTTGATATTTTTTTCGCTGCCACCCAGTGCAAAGGCTGCCGCTAATACAGCGTTGTTCGCTTGTGATGCGATACCGACATCACCGACAGTAACGCGGTAATCACCTTTGAGAATATCGTCCCATGATTTAGGTGGATTTTTAACTAAATTGTTATTGGAAATAAATGAGATAGTACCCGTGTAAGCGAGAGCCCAATGACCGTCTTTATCTTTAGCCCAGTTAGGAATGCTGTCCCAAGTTGTTGGTTTATAAGCTTGTGTTACGCCTTTTTTTACAGCTACACGCGCAAATGCAAAACCTACGTCACCAATATCTGCAGTTGCATTGGTTTTTTCAGCTGAGAATTTAGCAATTTCTTGTGCCGAACTCATATCTGTATCTTGGTGTTTTAAGCCATAGAGCTCGCCCAAGTCAGCCCAAGTTCCTTTCCAGTTCGCCCAGCTATCTGGCATGCCGACACTGTATACAGCCCCTTCTTTTTTTGCTGCGCTAATCACTGAATCAAGATTATCATTGGCATTTACAACTGTAGTCATCAAACTTGCGATTAATGTAGTACTGGTTAGTAATGTTTTCATTATCTCTATCTTCCTAGGCAGGTGAGTAAGTACGCTGTGCATGTTATGTTTTTTATGTGACAGCTTTTATGCATTTTTATGACGTTTTAATGACAGCTTAATTAAACTGTAATAATGATTATTTTTTATTTTAATAAGTAACTTATCTTAAATATGAGTATTATTTATTAGCATAATGAGCTGGCAAGCGGTACTTTTGTGGTAGGTATGACCATTCGTATTTTTGCGGTTTCGATTTGTATTTTTGTCCTGTATGATCGCTCGTCCATTAGCAACAGAAGGTTGAACTAATAAGGATGTGAATGTTCATTAAGTTAATTAATGTCAAAAGCAATATCACTAGAAAAAAAACTGCTATTAATAGCTGTAAGTTTATCTTTATTATTTATAGGGTTAAGCACGAGTTATTTTTTATATGTCCGTAATAATGTAATCGATCAACGTCGATGTGCATTGGAACCCCGCATTCATTTTATCGGCACTCTCATTAACGGTTATTATCAACGTTACCTTGACGGTGACTTGAGTTTGGCTCAAGCACAGCAACAAGCGATCGACGAAATTCATCAGATTAACCAAGTAAATAAAAATTACATTTTTGTATTTAATGATGATTATCTACTTTTAGAATCAGTGAATAATGCGACGATGCGGAATCAGAACGTCAAAGAAGCTCGTGATATCAATGGTGTTAAGTTATATCAATTATTGTATAAAGAGGCTGTATATCGTCAAAATGGGGGCTACTCGCATTATTTTTACCACTTTAATGCCGACGGTACGGAGCAAAAGAAAATCTCTTATAGCCAATACTTTAAACCTTGGGGCTGGATCTATGGTGAAGGTGTTTATATCCTCGACGTCGATACGTCTATTTTCAATATGATGACATCATACTAGACCGATATTTCAACGTTATATTGTCATCAAAAAACCTCAGTTTGCTGGGGTTTTGTTGTTTCTGACATCGACTTTTCTACTGCATTAATCAATATCGCTCTACATCTTGTCCCCGTTAGTATTAGGATTGGCCTTATTATTGCACGTAAAACGAAATTACCAATATTTTGACGGTGTGAGCAAGGAATAGAAGATGAGAAAATTAGTAATAACTTCACTAGTGGCAAGTGTAATGCTATCTGGCTGCGGCAGTGGTGGCGGTGATAGTAGTAATTCAGATTCCGGTTCTACACCAATCACTAAGTATGCGTTTCAGTTTGTGCAATTAGTTGAACGAGATGAAGGTACAGGTACTGCTAGTTGTACTCTGTTTGATGTTGACGGTCAGACGGCAGGCAAAGAAACATATGCAAGGGTAGCCAAAGATGTCACGGTAAAAATTTATGATGAGGATGGTAATTTTGTAGAAGATTTATCAGACTCGGTTAGTGATGTTGGTGTATTAAATGTTGCTAAAAATGATATAGAGGATGGCGGTTATTTATCTATTATTGACTCGCCGAGTACTGAAGATAAATACTATAAAGTATTGTCCATCCAGAAAGCATTACTGGGTGATATTCTTATTGAAGTGAACCGAAATCAAGGTGATGTGTCTTGTTATACTACGGATAAAGCCGCAAAACTAGATACTGGTTATGCTTCGGTGCATACCACTGCTATTACCGCGAATGCTTATGCTTTTAACTCATCACAGAGTGAGCTTGCAGCCGATATTGCGACGAGTAAAGAAGTCAGTGCATTTGATAGTGAAGATGTACTTGTACGCGCCTATAATAACGGTTCATTAGTTGACTATGTGTTTGTACCAACGCTAACATCAGTTCAATATAAGGATCCAGTGCCTTTATCTGGTGTTGCTTTTTCTACGTATAATTGGACTATTGGATTAAATAATGATGAGCTCGATACGCTATCGGTACGGTTAAATCAAGGTGATTATAGTTATCCATGGATTGATGCAACATTTGTTACGGCTACGGGTGTGACAACTGATTTTGCTTACGTAGACACCGAAATGAGTTGGAGTTACAGCGCTACAGGTACAACAACACTAAATTGGAACTTCAAACATAATGGTACATTATCCACCACGTTAGACGTGCAATTACCAACAGAGTTAATCATCAGTGATAACGATCCTGCAATTAATACAGTGGCTTCCAATTTTGTGTTTCAAGCACAGGGTATTGATTCTACATTAACGCGTTTACAAAGGAGTGAATATGACATTCTTTATAACAGTTCGAACACATTAAACCATGTTATTTATAGCGAAGTTGCAAGTGGTGAAGATGTGGTTATTCCAAACCTTGCGTTGGCTAACTTAGACGATCCGGAGCTGGGTGCTATTAATTTGACTATAGCGGTATTATCGGCTGATACACTAACGACTGATTTACAAACATTGTTCATGTATGAACATGCAGCCTCAGATTTGGTTTCTGTTGTGTTGTCGCCTGCGGATACGGTGCAAAATAATAAAACCAAATACACGAACACTTATACTTTGCTCAATCGTTAATACGCACAATGTAAATACTGGTTATTTACAAAACCCCTTGTAAGTTATTAATGCTCACAACACCTCAGCCTGCTGGGGTGTTGTTGTTTTTTGTCATTATAATCGATGACAGGAAGGATGAATAGATCGCGTAATTCGACGAAAATAGTTGCCGTTATGGTTGCCAATGAATGAAATAACTAGGTAGACTGAAGACTTGATTTGTTGTGATATTAAGATATTCAAATAGTGAGTTTAGCGCGACAAGGAGTTGCAGATGTTGGTCTATAGCCTAGAAATGATATGCATTGTCGCGTTCGCACTCAGTGGTGTATTGGTTGAATCTAATCGGGGTAAAGATATAGTCAGTATCATGATGCTAGGTTGGATCACGGCGTTAGGCGGTGGCACCTTGAGGGATCTTATTTTATCGGCGGAAACTATTTTTTGGATCCGCGATCCGAGTTATTTCTGGACCGCATTACTCAGTGCCGTTATTGGCTTTTTCACTATTACCCATATCCGTAAAAACCGCCTTAATAAACTGATCATTATGTTTGATACTATTGGCGTATCGCTATTTTCAGTACTTGTCACCCAACAGTTATACAGCGGTGGTTATGCTGCTTATGTGGCAGTGTCTATGGGTATTGTCACCGCTATTTTTGGTGGGGTATTACGGGATATTCTCGCTCATCGGCAAACCTTATTTAATAATACCGAACTGTACGCTACGCCGATTATTTTAGGCTGTTGTTTGTATATCTTGTTGGTGAACTTAGCTGTCGATACGATAGTAGCTGCGCTGAGTTGTATGATATTTATCGTCGCTGTACGTTGGTATATCGTGGTTAAAAGAATCCATTTCCCGGCATTTCTATTATTAAAATGATGGTATCGTGAATTAAAATAATCATACGGTGAGAGTTTAATGCTTGTGCAGCTTTATGATCTGACATCGTTGGGTTATGGTGCTATATGTATATTTTTAGATAACAAAGGTGGCGAAAACTATCATGACTAAACCAACAGCCAAGCAAAATATAAATCAATCTAATCATGTTGCTAATGAACTGCTTGTTGATGAACCGATCGTGGTTGAAAGTTATTTAGTCTCGCAACCGTGGCGTGCACTATTACTTTTGGCGGGTTGTCTTGCTGTTACTTTAGGTGTGCTTGGTATTTTCTTACCACTGCTACCAACGGTGCCATTTTTATTATTAGCCGCTGCTTGCTTTAGTCGTTCTTCACGCAAACTACAATTATGGTTGTTTAACCATCATTATCTTGGTCCTTACTTAACTAACTATTTATTGCGTAAAGGCATCAGTAAAAAGCAGTTACTGAGTTCACTCTCGAGTATGTGGTTGGCGATGTTGTTAGCGATCTATTTTGCCCCTATCTGGTATGTGAAAATACTATTAGTGATCACGGCTTGTCTTGTTAGCCGTCACCTTCTATCCTTACAACGCTTACCATAATCACCAGTTTTATTATTTTTATATGGCATTTTGGCTTAAATATCCGCATAAACTGAAGTGAAGTACTAATTATTTTATATAAAACGCATTTTCTTTCTATTTCTGCTAACTAACTCATATTATTTTCGTATCTTTAATGTAACACTCTCGCAGCATTAAATTTCGTAAGTTAAGAGGCCCTTGGTATGTTTAAAGCGTTAGATGCACTTTCTCCGTCGTTTATAGATCGTCCTATGGATGAACTTTGGCAGTTAATATCTCCTTTATATATGGTTGATGAGTCAAAATGGTTAGCAGAATTGCTACCAATGGCCCGCCCATCTGCAGAAGAGAAATCTCAGATCACCACCAATGCAACTGTGTTAATCGAACGCGTGCGCGCTGATAAACAAGCTATTCAAATGATTGATGCCTTGTTATTGGAATACAGCCTAGATACCAAAGAAGGTATCTTGTTGATGTGTCTTGCTGAAGCCTTGATGCGTATTCCTGATGCGGCAACAGCGGATGCATTAATCCGTGACAAATTAAGCGTAGCAGATTGGAAATCACATTTAAAAAATTCTGATTCGACCTTTGTGAATGCATCGACATGGGGACTATTACTGACTGGTAAAGTCGTCAGCATGGATCGTAAAGACACTAAATCAGCGGGTAATACCATTAGCCGTTTAGTCAATAAAGTATCAGAACCGATCATTCGTCAAGCAATGAACCAAGCCATGAAGATCATGGGACATCAATTTGTATTGGGTCGTGACATTGCTGAAGCACAAAAAAATGGCCGCCCACAACGCGATAAAGGCTTTACCTACTCATTCGATATGTTAGGTGAATCAGCCTTAACGACTGATGACGCCAAGAAATATTTTAATGATTACATTAAAGCGGTAGAAGCGGTTGGTAAAAACAAATATGCCAACGATAAAACGCCTGCGCCAACGGTATCAATTAAATTATCGGCATTGCATCCTCGTTATGAAGTCGCTAACGAAGCGCGTGTGATGACGGAAATGCACGACACTGTATTAGAGTTATTATTACGTGCACGTGATTTAGATGTCGGTATTACTATCGATGCGGAAGAAGCTGATCGTTTAGAACTATCATTAGCCTTGTTTGAAAAACTGTACCGTAACCCGAAACTGCAAGGTTGGGGTAAATTCGGTATCGTTGTACAAGCTTATTCTAAACGTGCGTTGCCAACATTGATTTGGCTTGCTGCATTAGCGAAAGAGCAGGGTGATGTGATTCCATTACGTTTAGTAAAAGGCGCTTATTGGGATACAGAACTTAAATTATCACAGCAAAATGGCTTTGATGCATACCCGGTTTATACACGTAAAGAAGCGACAGATGTTGCCTATCTTGCCTGTGCTCGTTTCTTATTAAGCGAGCAAATTCGCGGCTGTATCTATCCACAGTTTGCGAGTCATAATGCGCACACCGTATCAGCAATTGCGACAATGGCTGAACATAAAGACTATGAGTTCCAACGTCTACACGGTATGGGTGATGCACTCTA
This sequence comes from Moritella sp. F3, assembly GCF_015082335.1. Classification (NCBI taxonomy): domain Bacteria; kingdom Pseudomonadati; phylum Pseudomonadota; class Gammaproteobacteria; order Alteromonadales; family Moritellaceae; genus Moritella; species Moritella sp. F3. The sequence goes on from NZ_BLRL01000010.1 coordinate 126,985, forward strand.
TAACCACGCATTAGAAATATATGGTGTGGATGTACGTATCTACGCACCAGTCGGTAGCCACAAAGACTTACTGCCATACTTGGTACGTCGTTTATTAGAAAATGGCGCGAACAGCTCGTTCGTACACCGTTTAGTTGATGCTGATTGCCCTATTAGTGAATTAACAGAACATCCGGTTGATACCTTAGAAAGTCGTCCTACTTTTCATAATAGTTTGATCCCATTGCCAACGAAAATTTTTGCAGGGCGTAAAAATTCATGCAACATTAACGTTGATATTATCAGTGAGATCAAACCGTTTAATAATGAACTGACTTTACAGATGCAAAAAACATGGCAAGCAGCGCCAGTGGTTAATGGTCAAGTGATCACCACTGAATTAGAGAATGCGAAGCCAGTTAGCGCCCCTTACGATCGCCGTATTCATGTCGGTCAAGTATTGTGGTCAACACCTGCAGAAGTAACAACTGCACTTGATACTGCCGCTGATTTCTTCCCAACATGGTCTGCTGTACCTGTTGCGCAGCGTGCTGAATATTTAAATAAAGTCGCTGATTTATTAGAAGAAAATTTAGCAGAATTAGTGGCGTTATGCCATAAAGAAGCCGGTAAAACGATTCACGATAGCTTAGATGAAGTGCGTGAAGCGGTCGATTTCTGTCGTTACTATGCAATGCAAGCCACTGAAAATTTCTCGGTAGCTAAAAACCAAGTACGTTTTGATGGTATTGCCCAGCAAGTAACACGTCAGGGACAAGGTGTATTTGTTTGTATTAGCCCTTGGAACTTCCCATTAGCGATTTTCCTTGGTCAAGTTGCAGCAGCGTTAGTGGCGGGTAATACCGTGATCGCTAAGCCTGCAGAGCAAACTAGCTTGATTGCGGCACGTACGATGGAACTGATGTTAGAAGCTGGTCTACCAAAAGAAGCTGTGCATTTACTGCCTGGTAGCGGTGCGACGGTTGGTTCATTATTGACTGCTGACGAACGTATTGCGGGTGTAGTGTTTACTGGTTCAACAGAAACAGCGCAAGTGATTAACCGTGCATTAGCGAAGCGTGACACTAACGTGGCGACGTTGATTGCTGAAACGGGTGGTCAAAATACCATGATCGTTGATAGTACGGCGCTGCCAGAGCAAGTTGTTCGCGATGTGATGCGATCTGCATTTGCCTCTGCGGGTCAACGCTGTTCAGCACTACGCGTATTGTTTGTACAAGAAGATATTGCTGACCGTATTACCACGTTGATTAAAGGCGCAATGCAAGAATTGCATGTTGGTCTGCCACAGCAACATCATACCGATGTGGGTCCAGTGATTGATTTACTGGCGAAGAAAAAACTACAAGCGCACATTGATAAAATGCGCGGCACAAGCAAAGTGGTTGGTGAAGTGACGTTGAGTGATGAATGTAATTTTGGTGACTTTATTGCGCCTATCGCATTTGAAATTGACAGTATTAACCAACTAGAAAATGAACAGTTCGGTCCTATTTTACATATCGTGCGTTATAAAGCGGCTGACTTAAGCAAGGTGATTAGCGAAATCAATGCCACTGGTTTTGGTTTAACCATGGGGATCCACAGTCGTAATGAACGCAGCTACACTGATATCGAACGCCAAGTTCGAGTGGGTAACTGCTACATCAACCGCGACCAAGTTGGTGCTGTTGTTGGTGTACAACCATTCGGTGGACAAGGGTTATCAGGTACGGGTCCAAAAGCAGGTGGTCCACATTACCTCTATCGTTTCACTAAGCAAGTTGTTAGCGCTTAAGCTGCGCCACTGTAAATTAAGGAGTTAAACCATGGTTGTAAAAAATAAAGTAGTACAGACGCAGCAGCTGATTGAAACTGGCCTTTGTGCATGGGCAAGTTGGAATGATCTTGGTGTGATCGCTCGTGCAGAGTTGATTGGCAAATGGGTTGATATTATTAGCCAAGAAGCGGCACTGGGTAAACTTGCTGGTGAAATGGCTAAATACCAAAAACACCAAGCTATCACGCTTATCGGCGATGAAAAATTAATGCCAGGACCGACAGGTGAAGTGAATGAACTTTACAGTGCTGGACGTGGTTTATTTGTTGTTGCGGCGACAGACGCAGAGCAAAGCAGCACGATTAATGCCATTGTTGGTCATATCAGTGCAGCCTTGTTAGCAGGTAATACCTTGGTATTAGCACTGCCGCAAGCACAACAAGCATTGCAGTTTGTATTACTTAATACGTTACACGCAGCAGGTGTTCCTGATCTTGTTGTGCAAGGCGCAGAAGAAAGTGAGCTGACGGCACTGATTGAATCACCAAAAGTAGCGGGTGTTGCTTTTACTGGTGATGATAAAACGGCGCAAACGATTAACCGCACGCTATCAACGCGTGATGGTTTATTGGCGCAATTAGTTGCTGAAGTCAGCGGCAGTGCATTAGCGTATGTCACGGATACTCACTTTATCCTGCGTTTTATTACCGAGCGCACACGTACGATCAATATTACTGCTGTTGGTGGTAACGCGACCTTGTTAGAACTTGGTGGCGGCGACCATTAATTACGAGTCTAATGACAAGCGTCGTTAATCGTGTAATAAATACAGTAATACCAATAACCCAGTTCAGGTACTCATTCCTGAGCCTGAACTGGGACTCCCATCCGTGTATATCCGCTTGTTTAGTAGTATCATCAGCCTCATTATCTTCAATTGTTTTAAATTAACAGTAGGTCACTGATGCAAAAAATTACCCGTTGCATGGCAGTTAACAAACGTATCGCGCTTGTAGCCCATGATCACATGAAGTCTGATTTAATTGCTTGGTCAAAAGCACGTGCAGATATCTTGAAAAAACATCACCTGTTCGGTACTGGTACCACGGCAACGTTATTAACTAAACATGTTGAACTGCCAGTGAAAGCACTGTTCAGCGGCCCAATGGGCGGTGACCAACAGCTTGGTGCCATGATTGCAGAAGGCGAGATTGATATGATGATCTTCTTCTGGGATCCGATGAATGCGGTACCACACGATCCCGATGTAAAAGCATTATTACGTTTAGCGGCAGTATGGAATATTCCTGTAGCAACCAACCCTGCGACCGCAGATTTCATTATCGACTCAATTCATACTAGCAGTAAGTATGAGCATGAAATTCCAGATTATGAAGGTTATCTAGCTGAGCGCACAAGCGAGCTTTAACGTGGCTGTTAATCATCTTTATTTTAAACGGTTATTTTAAATAATGGTGTAAAACGTATAACAGCAGCCAATGGCTGCTGTTATTTCGTCTAATCTTTATAGATACAAAAAGTCTTAATCTTCTTTGAAATGCTTTTCAGTCATCATATGGCCAAGCTCGTCTGCTTTGGTTTTTAAATAATGCTCGTTATGCATATTTTTACCCACTTGTAATGGCTCACGTGCCACGACATTCACGCCGTATTCTTCCATCGCCGCTAATTTTTTTGGGTTATTGGTCATTAACTTCACTTTGTTAACACCAAGATGAGCAAGCATAGGTTCGCACATTGCATAATTACGTAAATCAGCAGCAAAGCCTAACTGTTCATTCGCTTCAACTGTATTGGCGCCTGCATCTTGTAAATTATACGCACGGATCTTGTTTAACAGACCAATACCACGGCCTTCTTGACGTAGGTAAAGAATAAAACCTGAGCCTGCTTCAGTAATATTTTTCATTGCCGTTTCAAGTTGGAAACCACAATCACAACGTAAACTAAACAGTGCGTCACCGGTTAAACATTCAGAATGGATACGTCCTAGAATGACTTCATCGCTCGTTAACTCACCATAGGTAAGCGCAACATGCTCTTTACCTGTTTCTGAGTCTTCGAAGCCGTGCATGGTGAAAGTACCAAAAGGTGTAGGTAGTTTTGAAGATGCGATAAATTTAATAGACACGGGTTACCTCTTACTATTCATCGCTACTGAGCACAATGAACGTCTAAATGGGATTACTTTGGGCTAGTTTACGCGTTTATGGCTGCAATCTGAATAGAGAATTGTAAAAAGACGGGATAATTATCATTCGCTGTAATGATCACGGCAAAGTTCGATAGATTATGTACTTTGCCGTGTGTTTTATAGTTGAGTTTACAGTGTCGTTTTCGTGCACGTTCGTGGCCTTGCGTCAGGTTAATTCGTCACGCTTTAGCTTTAGTGACGAACGTAAAACTCTTTGGCAAATGCTGGTCGTGCTGATTTCAATGCTTTTGCTTGTAGCTCTGTCATTTTCCCTTCTGGGAAACCAAGGGCTTTATGATCCAGTAATGGCCGTGCTTTAATATTGATACATAATTTAATTTTGCTGCCAGTACCAATAATTTCCTGGCTGTTTAATGCTGGAACTAAAATGCAGTTTTCGACTAAATTCGCGACTGCAGCCATTTCTAATGGCAGAGAAATAATGTCTTTCTTTTGGAAAATAAATTCACGGATGACCGCTTGTTCTGACGTGTTCATTACCTTGACCATGGTGTTTATCTTAAACATGGTTTCGTTGTCTGATTTTTTATCGATCACTGATTGTCCAGCTTGAACGAGAAATAAGGCAATAAAATAAGCAATCGCAGAAATCACGATAATCGAAATATAACCACGGTATTGGGTAACCCATTGTTCTAAACCTGATACCGACAGTGCAGTGGTTGGCAATAGTAATACCAATGTCGCAGCAAGCAGTAACCACGTGGTGGCAATGTTTATCTGTTTGTAATTTTGAATATACTGTTTAAGTTCGTGCATGATAAACCTTCTCCTGATGACCGGAGTCAAAAAATTGTCTGACGCGTGACATTATTACTACTATTTCACTCAATCTGTAATGTAAGCATTTTCTGTGCCACTAAATTAATTATTTTCTATAGTCGTGATGTTGATGACTATCAGCAGGTTGCGCCGTATACTAACCACTGTTTATGCACTTTTAAATGGATGTAACATGCAGTATTTGCCAATTTTTATGGATGTAAATAATAAAAACGTACTGGTCGTTGGTGGCGGTGAAGTCGCAAGTCGAAAAGTTGACTTACTATTGAGTGCTGGCGCCAAGGTCACGGTTTTATCACCACGCTTAAATGACACCCTGCAGCGTTATTGTGGTCATGACAGTAATAGTGACGGTGCCAAAATCATGGCTATCATCGATGGTTACAGCAGTCATTACCTTGACGACTTTACTGGTGGTTATGCGATGGTGTGGGTAACAACCGATAACACCGTGCTGAATAAGCAAGTATGGCAAGATTGCTGCGAACGTAACTTATTAGTTAACGTGGCCGATCAACAAGAGTTATGTGAATTTATCACGCCTTCTATTATCGACCGCTCTCCGTTGCAAATCGCGATCTCTAGTGGTGGCACTGCGCCAGTATTGATCCGTTATTTACGTGAAAAACTCGAAGCTTTATTACCAGAAACGCTGGGATTACTTGGCGCATTCTCTGGTGAGCAACGTGATCGTGTGAAACAACAATTTAATAGTGTGACTGAGCGCCGCCGTTTCTGGGAACGCTTCTTTAGCTCTAAAGCAGTATCACTCGCCACTGATAAAGCGCAATTACAGCAAGAATTTGACCTGCAATTAGCAACCCCACAGGGTGATGTTGCTGGTGATATTTATTTAATTCAGCTACCAGATGAAACGGATCTATTACGTTTACGTGCGCTGCGTTTGATGCAACAAGCAGATGTGATTTTATATGTGGACGGCGGTCATGACAGCATGGCTGAGTTTATTGAATTATGCCGTCGTGATGCCGAACGCTATCCGACATTAAGTGCTGATTTTGCTGCACAAGCGCAAATGCGCCAGCAGCAAGGTGAACGTGTGTGTTTGTTGATAAATGATAGCACGCAGTTTGAGATGCTTCATGAGTCGCTAAACGCGGTGAGTGTTGTCGCCTAATTATGATTGCTTAATAACTATTGCCTTATAACTATCGATTAATAACTGCTGCTTAATTGTGGCCACTAATAAACATGGACAGACGTTAGATGTATTCTGGATTTTTGATTGTCATCGTGCCCCTCGTATTGGGCTATTTTGTTGCGCTAACGCAGCAGAAACATATTCATTGGGTTAACTCTGCCACCAGTAAAATGGTGTACGTGATCTTATTTTTTATGGGCATTAGTTTGTCGCATTTGGATAACTTTGCGCAAAATATTCAGAACATAGGTTTATACAGTTTTACTGTGTTGGCTTGTGTATCTGGTGCTAATTTATTGGCTTTGTGGGGACTAGACAAACGCTTATCGAAAACAGTGGAAGGTGATGGTGAGACACTAAGTAAATGGCACCTTATTTTAGAATCGGTACAGCTAATTTTTGTCATTGCAGCAGGTTTTATTGCCGGTTTGTTTGTGTCTGCAGAACTGATTGATATTGATGCCATCACCGAAGGTGCTTTGGTATTGTTATTGCTGTTAATTGGTTGTCAGTTGCGTAATAGTGGCATGAAATTAAGAGAAATATTACTCAATAGCTGGGGCATTAAGATCGCGTTAGTGATGATGACGAGTTCTTGGGTTGGCGGTTTATTAGCGGCATTTTTATTGGATATACCATTAAGTAATGGTTTGGCGTTAGCATCTGGTTTTGGTTGGTATTCATTATCTGGTATTTTGATCACCGATGGTTTATCGCCGGTATTTGGTGGCGCGGCATTTATTATCGATTTGGGTCGTGAGCTGGTGGCTATTTTAATTATTCCATCTCTGATCCGCTTACACCCATCAACTGCGATTGGTTATGCTGGAGCGACGGCAATGGACTTTACGCTGCCGATGATCCAAAAGTCTGGTGGTAATGGTTATGTACCTTTGGCTATTGTCAGTGGCTTTATATTAAGCCTAGCGTCACCCTTATTTATTAGTTTGTTCTTAGCGCTTTAATAACAAAAAGGGGGATGCTGTATGACTGCATCCCCCTTTTCTTCCTATTTGTTACTTTTTATATTCTACTTTCTAGATTAGCTAATCTTACCTTCGACTAATAACTGGCGGATCAGCGGGGCGCAGATAAGCTCCATCGCTAGCGCCATTTTCCCACCCGGAACAACGAGGGTATTGATACCAGAAATAAACGAACCATCAATCATGGTCAGTAAATAGGGGAAATCGACATTCTTCACGCTTTGAAAACGGATCACCACCAAACTTTCATCTAGCGTTGGGATCGTCGTCGCACTAAATGGATTAGAGGTATCTACTAACGGTACACGCTGGAAGTTAATGTGCGTGCGTGAAAACTGCGGAGTAATGAAATTAATGTAGTCATCCATCGAACGGACAATAGAATCTGTGACGGCTTCACGAGAGTGGCCACGGTCTTCAGTATCGCGGACTAACTTTTGGATCCATTCTAAGTTAACAATCGGCACCATGCCGATCAGTAGATCAACGTGTTTCGCCACGTCGTTATCTTTGGTTGCTACACCGCCGTGTAGACCTTCATAGAATAAGATATCAGTACCAGCATCAATTTCTTGCCACGGGGTAAATGTACCTGGCATTAAATTATACGGCACGGCTTCATCAAAGGTATGCAGGTAGCGACGGTATTTACCACTGCCATCACGCCCGTAGTCTTGAAAGAAGTTTTCGAGTAACTCAAAATCATTAGCTTCGGGGCCAAAATAACTAATGTGTCGGCCTTGTTCACGGGCTTTACGTATCGCAACATCCATTTCAGGACGGGTGTAGCGATGAAAACTGTCACCTTCAATAAAAGAGGCTTTGATGTTTTCTTGACGGAACATGTGAGCAAAGGCCAAGCTAGTGGTAGAAGTACCGGCGCCTGATGAACCTGTCACAGCAATAATAGGATGTTTTGCTGACATTGTATCGACCAACTAGTTGAATTAAATGAATGAGTGCTATGTTATACGAGTTAAATGGTCTTAGATCAAGTATAACATTCGCACAATTATTGTGGGTTTTTAAGAACTTCGCTCTTTGGCAAGATGTTAACGCTGTCATGTAATTCAGAGTAAACGATGACCACATCGCCTGTTTCAAGTTGCTTGGTCACCTGACAAACTTTTTCTGACATCGACATCTCGAGGGTGCCATAATCAGTACCTTCTCGTAACACGAAGTGTTCTATAAGGGTATTTAGTGTATCTTTATCTAATTGCTTATAGGGAATGATCATTATTTTCGCTCTGCAGTGTGGTTACCAGTAATTTGTACAATATTAACATATATATTCGATTTGATTGCTAAATACGATTAGCTTAAATATAATGATTCTCATTTAGGTTAGTGTTGTGTATATTCGTTAGCCCAGAATATCGTACTTGATCATCAGATTTAATTATTACGGCTAACATATTTAATTATCACGGAATAAACAGTGGAATAACATGAACTATTCAGCAATTTGGTCAATCGGGTTACTTGCAGGGGCATTAATGATGCCAGCTCAAGCAACCAGCGAGCTTGATAATATAATCAGCAGCAAGCAACAATCACAGACACAAGCACAGCGTACGCAAAATAACATTGCTGAATTAGATGAAAAAACCAGTGAAACCGTCGCTGAATATCGCGGTTTATTACGTGAAAATGCAGTGCTCACGGCTTATACCAATCAGCTTGAAAAACAAGTCGCGCAGCAGCTGAAACTATTAACCAGTTTAGAAAATAACATGGCGAGCGTACGTGAAACGCGGATGGAATTGACGCCATTAATGCAGCAGATGGTACAAGTACTTACCCTGTTTGTGCAACAAGATATTCCCTTCTTATGGCAAGAACGTCAATTACGTTTAGCCGAACTTAATCGCTTATTAGACAACCCTAATATTACGATTGCCGATAAATACCGCCGCATTTTAGAAGCTTATCAAATCGAAACCGAATACGGCGATACCATCGAAACATGGCAAGCGCAATTGCCGTTAAGTGATGCCGACAGAACCGTGCAACTTATTCGTGTTGGCCGTGTTGCTTTGTATTATCTTACGCCCGATCAGCATACTGCTGGGTATTGGGATAACAGCACTCGTACTTGGTTAACCTTACCTGAATCCTGGTTACCGAAAGTGAAACAAGCTTATGCCGTTGCAGATAATAAAACGGTACCTACCTTACTGGCGTTGCCCTTGTTAGAAGCATCACTCAATACGGATATAGAAATACCACTGCAGGGGGCACTATAATGGCTCGACTTCTCACAGCCTTAACGACTTTCTCGCTGCGTTTTAGTGCTTATGTTTTTCTTGTTTTTACTTTGCTGATGTTAGATGTTAACGCAACGCCATTAGATGAACTGTTAAAACAAGTTAAACAAAGTAATGTGGCAGAAACGCAAATAGATAACGCCGCATTAACGCGTTTCAAAGCGAACTTAACAACACAAAAAGCAAACTTAGCCGAGCAAACGCAGCGTAATCAAGCCTTACAGCAAAAAATGGCGCAGTTACAAGATGCGATTGCGAGTAACAACAAACAGATCTTAGCTAAGCGTAAACTCGCCAATAGTGAGAAATCAGATTTGGATAAAGTGTTCAGTGAGTTTCGCGGTGCTAGCCAAGATCTACGCGGGCAATTAAATAAAAGCCCATTAAGTGCGACACTATCAGGACGTTCAACGCAATTATCTCCTTATAGCGAAGCCAATTATGAACCAGATTTAGCGGCGATTAAAAATTTATGGCTACTGTTTACCGAGCAAATGGTAGCAAGCAGTAAAGTCACGACCGCTGAGATATCTGTCACAATGGCGGATGGCCGTAAAGAAACATTAGCCGTGACCCAAATTGCTGGGTTTACAGCATTTACCGCGCAAGGACCATTGCTGTATCAACCCGCGAGTGAAAGTTATCAATTATTACCGTCAAACTCGGCGGATATCAGCGCACGTATTGCTGGGTTTTCGCAAGTACAAGATGGCTTTGTTAGTACGTTAATAGATCCTTCTGCTGGAGGTTTACTGCAACGTGCGACAGAAGAGCGCGTGTGGTGGCAGATATTTTCTGATGCCGGTATTATCGGTTTCATTATTGTCGCCGTTGGCGTTATCGGTATGGTTATCGGTTTATTCCGTTTATGGGTGCTATCTGGTGAAGCCAAGAAAATTAAAGCGCAAAAGCAGAATTTAGATAAACTAACTGATAATTCATTGGGTCGTATTATTGGTGTTTCTGACCGCCACGAGAATAGCAACGCAGATGAATTAGCCCGTTTTCTTGATGAAGCCATTTTGGCTGAATTACCAGAATGTCATAAAGGCTTAGGATCGTTAGCTGTATTGGCAACGATTGCACCGTTATTAGGGCTGCTAGGCACCGTAGCGGGGATGATTGAAACTTTTCAAGCTATCACGGCTTATGGCAATAGTGACCCTCAAGTATTATCGAGTGGTATTTCACAAGCCTTGTTAACTACTAAATTTGGTTTGATTGCGGCCGTGCCATTAATGTTATTGCACAGTTTACTCACCAGTAAAAGTGACAGTATTGTCCATGTGATTGAGCATCAAAGTGCAGGTTTATTAGCGCAGCGTCAACAACGTCTTAATTTATGTGTTAATGAATCACAGACTGCACAAGTCGTAATTCATCACCAACAAACAGCTGGTAATTCATAATCATGTCGGCGTTTATTGAATTTCTTCATGATGCATCGCTGATATTTTGGGTCATTATGCTGCTGTCGGTGGTGATGTGGTGGACGATAGCCCGTTGTTATTTACAGTATGTTTTTCAATATCCAGGACTCTCTAAGCATTACCAAGCAGAGTGGAGAGAATGGCAAGGTCAATCACACTTATTAGCAGTGGCGGTGCGTGATGGTTTTATTTCCGAATTACAAAGCCAGCTTACGCGCAAACTTATATTTATTAAAACCTTAACTGGGGTATTACCGCTATTAGGGTTACTTGGTACAGTTGATGGCATGATTGATAATTTCTCGGTATTGTCTGACAGCCTTGGGGTATCTGAGCTATTTAGCAGTGGTATTGCCCAAGCGTTATTAACCACCTTAGCGGGGTTAGTAACGGGTTTATCGGGGTTGTTTTTTTGTCATAGTTTGAACAAACGAGCGAACTTGTTGACCTTGGACTTGGCGCAAAAATTAGTTGTGAAAGGGATTTAAATGAGAACTCGATTTAGTCGAAACAACAGTGACGCGCTCACTGTCGATTTAACACCTATGATTGATATGGTGTTTATTTTACTTATCTTCTTTTTAGTTACCGCATCGTTTAACAAGATGAATGCGATTGATATTAAACGCCCCGATGGCGCGACCAATGATATGCAAGGCGCGGTGAGTTTAGTCGTGTCTATTGATGCCGAAAATGGCGTGTGGGTTGAAGGCGAGCCTGTTGATATTCGTAAATTACGTAGTCGAGTGAAAACATTAAGTGGTGGCGATCATACCTCGGTGATGTTGAATGCTGATCGCAGTGTCGATACTGGTCGTTTAATTGAAGTACTAGATCAAGTCAGATTAGCTGGGGTGGACAATGTTGCAGTCGCAACAGCGAGGCAGTAGGGGCCACTGGCTACTAGCGTTTGGGCTAGCAGTCGTTGTGAATATCAGTTTAGCGGGATTAATTTATTCGTTAACGGTTGGCAGCAATAATCCCCCTGTACAAGAGCCTATTGCGATCGACTTTCGTCAATTTACTGATTCAAGTGTTGAAGAGCAGGAAATTAGCCCTGAGCTAGAAGTGATCCCCGAACCAAAACCACAGCAAGAAATGGCGACACTGCCACAAGCGGTGCAACCAAGTTTTGATGCACCTGATATTAATTTAAACAGCAGTATTACTTTGCCAGCGTTATCGGTACCGACTTTTGATGTATCGCCGCAATTGGTTGATGTGACTAGCCATATTCAACCGCAAGCTGACGTGATACCTGTTGCAGTCGCGAATGTCGAGCAAGCCGTGATTGGCGAGCCTGAAATCGGCTTTGCTAAAGTATTACGTAAAACTAACCCGCAATACCCGTATAAAGCCAAACGGCTGAAAATTGAAGGTTATGTGCTGTTACATATCTTGATTAATGATGAAGGCCGCAGTGAAGAGATCAACATCATCGAAGAAAGCCCCCGTGGTTATTTCGGTAAAGTGTCGCGTAAATCAGTGCGCCGCTGGCAGTTTGAAAAAGCGCCTGCAGGTACTGAAGTATGGAAAAAATGGAGAATGGTCTTTGAACTTAATTAGAATGAAGCAGCTTAGATCGTCGCTATTTTTATCATTACAGTCATCACTTTTTTCGGGGCAGCTGCTACTATCAGCATCAATTTTAACATTGATGCTATTGTCGTTACCATCAGCACAAGCGCAAGTACCACCGTCTGTTTATAGTCGTTATGTTACCTTAACCACAGCGTTCACGAAGATGTCTACGCAGGACGATAAGCAAAATAAAGCCAAGGCTGAATCGAATAAAATTTTAACTAATGATATTGCTGAATTTTATCAGCAGCAACTTGAGCATTCGGCTGAACGCCAATTGCTGGCCAGTAATTTACACCTACAAGTGTTGTTGAGTAAGGGAAGTTATACGGAGAGCTATCAGGTCGTCTCTCGACTGCTCAGTTTACCGTTAGAACTTGAACAGCAACTAACATTCCAACAGTTAGCAGCGCAGCTAGCTGCAAGCGCGAATAAAACCCCCAATACAAAATCGTGGGCACTCGTCACTCAACATCTTAATGCGTGGTTTTCGCTGGTGGACAAGCTTGATGATAAACAACGTGAAATTTACAAGATCACCAAGGATCAACAAGCCAGTAATGCTGCGCTATTAGCGCAAGGGTATTATTTACAAGACAAGCTAACCGCTGCTTTAGCGCCGTCAAAACGTGCTTATAAGCTAGCGCCGAAAAAAGAATCTTACCTGCAATTACTCCTGGCATTATTGCAGCGTCTAGAACACACAAAACAGCTCAATAAAAACCTGCAAATAGCCGTAGTCGATTTTCCTCAATCAAAAGACTATTGGGAACGTTTGGCGTATAGCTACCTTAGTCTAGAGCAGAATAAAGCGGCGTTATCGACATTGGCGATCACCCGTAATCAAGGCCTGCTTACCGCACAAGGTTATCGGGTATTAGCCTCGCTATATCTCCAGCAGCAACAACCGAGATTAGCGGCTGATGTGTATATTGAAGGCGCGGATAAAAAATTATTACCGCTCGATTTAGCTTATTTTAAAGGTTTGAGTGATGCGTGGTTAATGGCGCGTGAACGCAGCAAAGCGCTGGATGTGTTAGCCCAAGCTAAACGCGCTGGCATTAAATTAGCTAAGCACGATCAACAGCAAGCGCAGTTATTGTATTTAGAAGCTCGCTGGTCCGAAGCTGAATCAGCATATGTTGATTTGCTGCAAGATGTGGATATTAAAACTACGGATGAAAAGACGCTATTAACAACCGATAAATGGCGTTTTTTATTAGCAGTTAGTCAAATTGAACAAGGTAAGAAAGTCCAAGCGAAAGATAATTTACTGCTACTGCAGACTAAGCAATATCAAGGTTACAGTGAAGGGTGGTTAGAGCAGCTTTAGATCACACTTTTATCCCATTATGGCTAGTGCCGAGTAACAAAACGCCCTCTATAGTTAAATGATATAAAACCTTTAGAAGGTCGTCATAATGAATTTATCGAACATAGTACAGCGTGGTTGGGAGTTTGTAGGTAAAGGTGACTTTGATGCTTTAATTCTTGATTACACAGATGATATGACATTTGTGATGCCTGGGCAGGAAGATATTCTCAGAGGACGACGGACATTTCGTAAGGCGCTAAATAATCTAGGCGGTTTGTTGCCACCGGGTTTTGAAATCACTGAATTGCGTCAGATTGAAACGGGTAATGAAGTTGTCTCAATTGTGGAGTGGAAATCCGATAAAGTTGCAGCGTCACAATTATCTGTTTTGTTCCAATTTGAAGGTGACAAAATTTATGAGGAACGCTGGTTTGTTGATACCGAACAATGGAAAAATTTGTTTTGATAAAGTTTGTTTGGGTAAATAAAAATAGAGGCTGATACAAACTCAGCCCCTATTTAGGATATAGTTACGGTTACAGGATCGTTTAAGCTTGTTCGCTTGCTTCGATCATCTCTTCAAGCTCTTCGTTTAATTCCATCCATGTGGTTTCAGCTTCTTCAATCGCCACAACAAACTTCGCTTGCTCGCTTAATGCGGTTTTCAGCTTGGCTTTATTTTGATCTTCGTAGATACTGGTTTCACTAAGCTGGGCTTCAACGGCAGTTAACTTGTCACCTAAAGTTTCAAGTTGCTTGTCGAGCTTTTCAATGTTTTTACGCACTGGCTGAGTCTGCTTGCGTAATTCCGCCGCTTTACGCTTTTGATCTTTCTTACCTTGTGCACTGTTGGCGCTGGTATTAACCACTTGCGTTGCTTGCTTCTCAACTTTTTGCTGTTCTGCTAACCAGGTATGGTAATCATCCAAGTCACCGTCAAACGGTAATACCTTCTTATCGTGTACCAAGTACAGCTCATCGGTCGTAGAGCGTAATAAGTGACGATCATGCGATACTACAATCATAGCGCCTTCAAAGCCTTGTAGGGCTACTGACAGCGCGTGACGCATTTCTAAATCCAAGTGGTTGGTTGGCTCATCGAGTAGTAACAGGTTCGGTTTTTGCCATACGATAAGGGCCAATACCAAACGTGCTTTTTCACCACCTGAAAATGGACGTACGATATCTAATGCTTTTTCACCGATGAAACCAAAACCACCTAAGTATTTACGCAGTTCTAATTCTGTTTTATCGGGTGCTAGACGAACCATGTGCTGTAATGGCGTATCGTCTAAGCGTAAAAATTCTAATTGGTGCTGGGCAAAGTAACCGATTTTTGAATTCGGATTAACTTCTAACGAGCCTTTTAGTGGCGCCATCTCAGCAGACAGTAATTTAATTAATGTTGATTTACCGGCGCCGTTACGACCCAATAAACCAATACGGCTACCCGGTACTAGATTCAACTTAATGTTATCAAGAATAAGGGTATCGCCATAACCTGCGCACACGTTTTCCATTGTTAACAACGGCAGTGGCAGTGCATCAGGTTCTAAGAAACTAAAGCTAAATTGTGAATCAGCATTGGCCGCTGAAATCAGCTCCATACGCTCCATCGCTTTAATACGACTTTGTGCTTGTTTGGCTTTTGATGCTTTGTAACGGAAACGGTCGATGTAACTTTGCATGTGGGCAACTTCACGCTGTTGCTTTTCAAACATAGACTGCTGTTGTGATAGTTTCTCTGCACGTTGTTTTTCGAATGAGGTGTAGTCACCTGTGTATTCGTTTAGCTTTTGGTCTTCAACGTGAATGATCTTAGTAATAATCGCATCGAGGAAATCGCGATCATGCGAGATCAACATTAATGTACCGTCATACTGTTTTAACCATTTCTCTAACCAGATAACCGCATCCAAATCCAAGTGGTTGGTTGGTTCATCGAGGAGTAATAAGTCAGAACGGCATAACAGTGCTTGGGCTAAGTTTAAACGCATGCGCCAACCACCCGAGAAACTCTGTACTGGCAGTTGCTGTTTGTCTTCACTAAAGCCTAAGCCTGATAACAGTTCAGAACAGCGCGCGTTAATGCTGTACGCACCAATCGCATCGAGTTTACCGTGGATCTCAGCAATCTTGTTGCCGTTATCTGCTGCTTCAGCTTGAGCTAGATCCGCTTCTAATTGACGGAATTCAATATCACCATCTAACACGTAATCATGGGCGCTGCGATCGAGTGCAGGGGTTTCCTGTTTCACACTTGATACTTGCCAACCTGTTGGATAGGTTAGGCTGCCGTTATCCAAACTGATTTCGTGGCGGATAAGGGCAAATAAACTGGATTTACCACAGCCGTTCTTACCGACTAAGCCAACTTTTTGACCTGGGTTGATTTTGGCACTGGTATTTGTAATAAGTGGCTTGCCACCACGCAGAAGTTCAATATCGCTAGCTATGATCATATGAGGGCTATTAGTAACTATAATTGCGGCGATTTTAGCGGATTTACGCCCATTTTAAAATGTTAAACTTTGAAATTTGTACTAAGAATAAAGTACACTCTTAGTCAAACGATGCTAAGAGACTTAATATCAGTTTATTGAAACGGATTGTTAAGCTGCTTTAAGCTCGTGAAAAGACTAGGAGGTTGCAGTGGTTGAACGGAAGAAAAGACGCTTTGTCGCCGGCGCTAAGTGCCCGACGTGCAATGAAATAGATGTGATACAGCTATTTCAAGTGAATGGGGTAGAAACAATTGAATGTGTCAGTTGTGGCTATACTCAAGCGCAAGCAGAAGGAGAGGTGAATACCGCCACCCGCGATTTCGAACAAATGATAGGGGTCTTTAAGCAAGACTAATAATGACCTTGCTTAAAGGAAACTGTAATAGTTAATTTAGAAATAGAGAATAAATATGTTTATTGAAGCAAACTCAGTTGTAGTACTACACTTCGCCGTAACAGATGATAAAGGTGAACTTATCGATGATACGCGTGATTCATCTCCACTAGAATTCTTAATGGGTTCTGGTTACCTTGTTCCGGGTCTTGAAGCTGAGCTTGAAGGTCTTAAAGTAGGTGACGATTTTGACGTTAAAGTTGAACCTGAACAAGGCTACGGCATCTACGATCCTGAGCTAGTACAAGAAGTACCTGCAGAGCTATTCGAAGGCGTTGAAGGCGTTGAAGCTGGTATGGCATTTAGTGCTGAAACTGATGCGGGTCACCGTACCGTTATCGTAACTGCTGTTGAAGATGACATTATTGTTGTTGATGCAAATCACCCATTTGCAGGTCGTACACTGCAATTTAATGGTGAAGTTATCGGTATCCGTGAAGCGACTGAAGAAGAATTAGAACATGGTCACATCCATGGCGCTGAAGGCTGTGGTCATGACCACGGACACGACCATGATCACGAAGGTGGCTGTTGTGGTTCTGACGACGCAAAAGAAGAGAAAAAAGACGGTTGCTGCGGCGGTCACTAATCATTAGTGATGCTGAGTTATCAGTTTAATTAAATATAGAATGCCAGTCACAGTGACGGGCATTTTTTTTGGCTGTATAACCGGCTATTTTAACCCTATTTGATCATACCCAATTATATCTGAACGATTCCTAAATTATCCCAAAGTACTTTCAGAATGATATCTAAACTAGCGCAGAGCTATACCGCATTTACTACCTTCTTGCTTACTGTCTGATTAATGCTTTTGATGTTAGTTATTATCATGTATTTAGGTGTAATACTCTGTTTATGTACTATATTTGTAGACTATGTCTATGGACCATATTGAAATTAAATTGTACTTATTTGACGTGCTTTAAGCGTTTATTGATAAAGAGCTGCAATACCTTAATTCTGAATAATGTAAAAAAGGGACTTATTATGAATAAAAATATAGTTAACGTTTGTGCTGGATTGGGCTTGACGATGATGTCGTCTGCAGCAATGGCAGAGAGTGCACCAGTCATGTTTTCATCAATAAATGGTTTTAGTGCGCCAGCTTCAAATGAAGTAAAAGGTGCTCGTTTAACTGTTTTTCATGGTGCGGCAGTCAGTGTTACTGGTGTGGACTTTGCGCTGTTAGGTTTATCTGAAGCGACAGATGTTACGGGGGTTAACTGGGGGTTACTTGGTGCAAACCGCGTTCACGGTGAATTTACCGGTGCATCATTTGGCTTGCTAAACTGGCATAACGGCAATGATACCGGTGCTAATCTTGGTTTTATTAATGTGACGAATAATGTGACCGGTGCAAATATCAGTGCGGTGAACTATTCAGAGGGTTACACCATGGTTGATGTTGGTGTGGCTAACTTGTCGAGTAATTCAGTAGTGCAAGTCGGTTTATTTAATATGACATCTGACATTAAAGGTGTTCAGGTTGGGTTAATCAATTGTGCTGAAAATGGTTTTTTTCCTTGTTTCCCATTCGTAAACTTTGCACTGTAAGTTGATTTTAAATTATTGCATCCTGGTGATTAATTTGAAATAAAAATGGCGTTACTTTAGTTTAAAGCAGCGCCATTTTTTTATTTGATTCGGTCAATCGCCGGATTAATAATGCGGTGGTGGTGTTTCGTCTGCTTCACTTGCTAGACCACTTCCCACTTGCATTGTTTTGATGCGGCTAATTAAAAACGTCAGCTGTACTTTCTGATCTTCAAGTATTTTTTGTTGATCAATAATAGCGTTATTTAATTGTTCGATGGTGTCATCTTGAAAACTAAGTTTCATTTCTAAGTTTTCAACACGCTCTTCTAATTGCTGAATTTCCATGTTTTTTTCCGCGATGGATTAATTTTATGAACTAAGTTTAACATGTAATGTCGATTTATTTGAGCTGAAATACTAGCCTAGATAAGATGTAAAACTAAGTAAAGTAGAGTGATTTATCATTTTTTGCATTTATAGTTGTTAATATCTTGTATGGAAGCATCAAATAGTTATGATAACTAGTCGGTTAGGAATAAGTAACTTAGAAGTAGTTTAGGTATGTATAACTAAGAACGTAGTTGTGACATTTCACTGCATTATTTAATTAGGTATTTCGATGAAAAAATTTTTTAAAATAACGGTACTCGCTTCAGCGGTATCTCTGTTAGCAGCATGTGGTCAAGAAGCACAAGCAGATAAAGCAACAGACATTAAGGCATACAGCGAAGATCAACAAGCAGCTTATGCAATCGGATCAATCGTTGCACGTAACTTAGTTGCACCACTTAAGCGTCAAGAAGAGCTAGGTGCACCATTAGATAAAACAATCATCGTGCAAGGTATCACTGATGCGTTAAATGAAACGACACAGTTATCTGATGAAGAATTACAAGCTGTATTAAAAGCATATGACGAAAAAATGAATACGCTATCAACTGAAGCTGCACGTGTAGAAAGTGAAAAAGCACAAGCAGACGCAGTGAACTTCTTTGCTGAAAATGGCAAAAAAGAAGGCATCACAACAACGGACTCTGGTCTTCAATACGAAGTACTAACAGCGGGTACTGGTGATGTAGCTAAGCCAAGCGATACAGTAACTGTGCATTACACAGGCTCACTGTTAGATGGCAAAGTATTTGATAGTTCTGTTGAACGTGGCGAACCAGCAACGTTTGCACTTAACCGTGTAATTCCTGGTTGGACTGAAGGTGTAGCACTAATGAATGTGGGCAGTAAATATAAATTATACATCCCATCTGAATTAGGTTACGGCGCACAAGGTGCTGGCGCAGATATCCCACCAAATTCAACACTCGT
This sequence comes from Moritella sp. F3, assembly GCF_015082335.1. Classification (NCBI taxonomy): domain Bacteria; kingdom Pseudomonadati; phylum Pseudomonadota; class Gammaproteobacteria; order Alteromonadales; family Moritellaceae; genus Moritella; species Moritella sp. F3. Next base: position 146,264 of record NZ_BLRL01000010.1, read on the forward strand.
ATTTGAAGTTGAATTACTTGAAATTGCTGGCCAAGAAAAATAATTAGACGTATTAAAATACGATAGCTGAGCAATTCAGTTATTGTATTTCTATCGGTTGTTTTTTAGGTTACAAAGACAAAACCCATTCATATGTAAGCATGTGAATGGGTTTTTTATTGGCTGGCTATTATTTTAGTCTTTTTATTTATGTTCTATTTGTTCTTTAATTTATTCGCAGCGATTATTCAGCGTCTACGACTTCGCGATGATAGGTTGCAAGTACATATAGCAGTTGGTCTTCTAATTCAAAACGCTGTTCTAATAACTCACCAACTTTTGACATGTCATTATCTAAAGATTTAATTAAGGCGTCATCGTCTTGATTTCCATCCGCGTATTTATCATTAAATTCAACTAAGGCTTCAGTTGTTAATACGATCTTCGGTTGGATTTCCTGAGCAAGGGATAGGCTTTTAGTGCTGTTTTCGGCACATTGAGAAACGATTTGATCGTAAACTTCGAAGTGACCAGTCGATAAATAATCGATTAAAATCTGGCAGAAGGCTTGTAGTTCATCTTTACTGGGCAATGCGGCTGTTTTTTTAAACGGGGGTAAGCCTTCGAGTTTACAATAATCGACAATCAGTTCTTGTCGCTCTTCGAGCCAATGATCAATGGCGTTGTGCGTACCGCCCCAAGCTTGTTGCGCTTGTTCTAATTTGGTTAACATATGACTTACTCCATGTACCCTTAAAAAACTAAGGTGTCCTATTACTAAATTTTTTACCGTAATACGTCAATACTATTTTATCTGGTCAAACCTGATTAATTAGCGCTGCAATAACAGATATCTCTACTAAAGAGTTGTTACGGCTTAAAAACTGTTGTAAGACTAATGATAGCACATAAGTATTTGTTATGACTGATTTTTGGTTTTGTTCAGCATGCTTGTTAAATAATTGTGATTGATGTCTCTGATTAACTTAAGGTTAATTATGTAAATGAATTACCATTATTTAATGCAGTTAAATTGATTTGCTAATAACGCAGTAAGTCGCGTTGCAAATTTGTTGTTTTTTTCTTCGTTTAACCATGAACTGTTACGTCTAACCTTATATTTTGGCGGTGAATGCCCTGTTAGGATCAACTTGTTGGTAAATTAGTCATGAAAGTGGCGTCAAATATTTTGTCACTTGTTGAATAATGTTACAATCACGGCATATTAGAGCCGCAATTCAGGAAAGGATATGAGCGAGTTAAAGAATGATCGTTATTTACGTGCGTTAGCCAAAGAATCGGTAGACCAAACACCAGTATGGATGATGCGCCAAGCAGGCCGTTATTTACCAGAATATAAAGCAACGCGCGCTGAAGCGGGTGATTTTATGTCACTGTGTAAAAATGCAGAACTTGCTTGTGAAGTAACGCTACAACCATTACGCCGTTTTCCACTTGATGCGGCGATTCTGTTTTCAGACATCTTAACGATTCCTGATGCGATGGGTTTAGGTCTGTATTTCTCAGAAGGTGAAGGTCCTAAATTTGAACGCCCGATCACGTGTAAAGCAGATGTAGATAAAATTGGTCACCCAGATCCAGAAGGTGAACTGCAATATGTTATGAATGCAGTGCGTACTATCCGTAAAAACCTTGATGGTTCAGTGCCATTAATTGGTTTTTCTGGTAGTCCTTGGACGCTGGCAACTTACATGGTTGAAGGTAGCGGTACAAAAACGTTTACTAAGATTAAAAAAATGGGCTTTGCTGAACCGCAAACGTTACATTTATTATTAGATAAATTAGCTGATTCAGTGATCACTTACCTGAATGCGCAAATTGCTGCTGGTGCACAATCTGTGATGGTATTTGATACTTGGGGTGGCGTATTGTCTCCACGTGATTACAAAGATTTCTCACTGCAGTACATGCACAAAATTGTTGATGGCTTAACGCGTTTCAACGATGGCCGCAAAGTACCAGTAACCTTATTCACCAAGAACGGTGGTCAATGGATCGAACAGATCGCAGCAACAGGTTGTGACGCGATTGGTCTTGATTGGACAATTGATATCGCTGAAGCAAAAGCACGTGTTGGTGATAAAGTTGCACTTCAAGGTAACATGGACCCTTCAATGCTTTATGCATCACCTGAACGTATTCGTGAAGAAGTAAGCACGATCTTATCTGGTTTTGGCGAAGGCAATGGTCACGTGATGAATTTAGGTCACGGTATCCATTTAGATGTTGAACCTGAAAAAGCAGGTGTATTCATCGACGCTGTTGGTGAACTAAGTAAGCAATATCATAAATAAAGATCACGCGGTTTAGTCGTGCACCGCCAAAGTTAACTCTTTAGTGGTGCACTTTATGCGTGAATTAAAACAAAAACGGCGTCTATTTACATAGACGCCGTTTTTTTATATTTTAATTTTAGACTTTATTATCATCAACAAAATGCGTCAGATATTACTCAGCATTGGCCGCTAAAATCTTTTCAGCGTTCGCTTTTAGCGTTGGCTGTTCTAAAATATCGTAGGCTTTAATCATTACCTTTAACGCGCCGGTACGTGATTCTGTATCGGCAAAGTTATCGATAATGTGTTGTGAACGTTGGATCGCAGCGATATAAGCCTTACGTTTCATGTAATATTCAGCGGCTGATAATTCATAGCGCGCTAGACGACTTTTAATCGCGATCGCACGTTTTTGTGCATCAGCCACATACTCACTTTCTGGGTAGCGTTGGATTAGACGAGAGAAGTCATTAAAGGCCGCATTGGCATAACTTGGGTCTCGATCTGAACGATCTATATTAAAGATGGCATGAAATAGGTTATAATCCGCGCCCATATTGGTAAGTCCACGCATATAATAGACATAGTCTATGTCTTTATGGCTTGGATTTAAGCGAATAAAGCGATCTATATTGGCTAATGCCTGTGCTGTGTCACTATTCTTGTAGTAAGCATAGATCAAGTCTAGTTGCACTTGCACTGTGTGCGGGCCAAATGGATAACGCGTATCAAGGGCTTCAAGCGTTTCAATTGCGGATACAAAATTACCCGCTTGTAACGACTGTTGCGCTATGCTGTAAAGCTCGATGGCTGGTTTGTCTGGCACGTTAGGCTCTGATTTTGAAGAGCAGCCGGTAGCCACAACGAGTGCGAGCGATAAACTTATTGCTAATTTTATTGATTTTTTCATTAGGTTGGATTTATTCCAAATTGCTTAATGCGAAAAATAGTTATGTAGCCAATATGCTACAGCAAAATAAAAGGCTAAAATAGCCTGAATCCTGTAATTATACTGAAAATTAGGACCGAAGAGGGTCCCTGCTACCTATGAGCCAACATATAGAACTTTCTGCCGTTGTTGCAGAACACCAAGTCGGTCAACGTTTAGACCAAGTTTTAGCCGAGATGTTCCAAGATTATTCTCGTTCACGTCTGAAAGAATGGATTCTTGCAGGATTTGTTAACCTAAACGGTAAAGTTGTCGTTAAAGCACGCGAAAAAATGCAATACGGCGATAAAATTATCTTAAACGCAGAAGTGGAAGAAGAAGTTCGTTTCGAACCACAAGACCTGCCACTTGATATCGTTTATGAAGATGATGATATTCTAGTGATCAACAAGCCTGCTGGTTTTGTTGTACATCCTGGTGCTGGTAACCCAGATGGCACAGTGCTAAATGCATTGCTATTCCATTACCCTGACATCATTGACGTACCACGCGCTGGTATTGTTCACCGTCTGGATAAAGATACAACGGGTTTGATGGTTATTGCGAAAACAATTCCAGCACAAACGCATTTAGTGACAGCGCTACAAGCACGTAAAATCACACGTGAATATGAAGCGGTTGTATCTGGTACTATGACGGCGGGTGGTTTTGTTGATGAGCCAATCGGTCGTCACGCAACTAAACGTACACACATGGCAGTTCGTCCACTGGGTAAACCAGCTAAAACGCATTACCGTGTTGCCGAAAAATATCGTGCACATACGTTATTAAGATTACGTCTTGAATCAGGCCGTACTCATCAAATTCGTGTTCACATGACACACATTACACACCCAATCGTTGGTGATGCTGTGTATGCTGGTCGTCCAAAGCCACCGGGCAATGCAACTGATACGTTAGTATTAGCATTACGCGGTTTCGGTCGTCAGGCGCTACACGCACGTATGTTGAAATTAGAACACCCAGTAACGGGTGAGATGATGATGTGGCGCGCAGAACGTCCGTCTGATATGAATACACTTATTCATATCCTACGTGAAGATACTGCGTTAAACATGGTTGATGATTTCATTAGTTAATCATTGATTATGCCTCGTCTGATACAAGCCAATTGGCCAGCACCTCATAATGTGAAAGCATTAAGCACTACCCGTTTGGGTGGTGTGAGTCATCCTCCCTATGGCGGCCTTAATTTAGGGTTGCATGTACAGGATGATAGCGCGTTGGTGTGGCAAAATAGGCAGCTGTTAATGACCGCTGCTGGTTTGCCACAACAGCCATATTGGTTGAATCAAACGCACAGTACCGACGTTGTTCGTTTAGTGGGGCAATCTCACAATCCTGCACAACTTCCGGCGGCTGATGCGTCTGTGACTATGATGACGGGGCAAGTTTGTTTAGTGATGACGGCAGACTGCTTACCGCTATTAATTTGCGATAAAGCAGGGTCGCAAGTCGCGGCTATTCATGCTGGTTGGCGTGGTTTATTGGATGGCGTGATTGAAAACACCCTTGCGAAACTATCTGCAGACCCTCAAGATTTGTTAGTGTGGTTAGGCCCAGCAATTAGCCAGGTACATTTCCAAGTTGGTAGTGAGGTACGTGATGCTTTTATTACGCATGATCCGCAAGCAAGCAGCGCTTTTATTGCCGATGGTGATAAATGGTTAGCTGACCTGTATTTATTAGCACGTCAACGTTTACACGCGTTAGCTGTTAATCCTGCAGACATTTACGGTGGTGATTACTGTACTTACCGTGAAACTGATTTATTCTATTCATATCGAAGAGATAGCCAAACAGGTCGCCAGGCAAGTTTGATTTACCTTGAATCACAATAAATAATCCCCAGATAATAACTATGGCTTTTAGTGCTTTAGAGCATATCCCCAAGACAATTAAACGACTATAATTGTAGCCATTAGATAATCTCATTACATAATTATACATCGCGACTATAGCAGCCTTGCTGCATTCGCTTTTGCTCTACATCGATAGGACATCGTTATGCGCTTAGATCAACTCACTTCTAAATTCCAAATGGCTATTTCTGATGCGCAGTCACTTGCTTTGGGTAAAGATAATCAATTTATCGAACCTATTCATTTAATGACCGCGTTATTAAATCAAGATCATAGCTCTATTCGTCCCTTACTCACGGCGGCAGCGATAGATGCCAATTCATTACGTTGGCAATTAGCTGATGAATTAGAACGTTTACCGCAAGTGCAAGGCACACAAGGTGATATTCAACTATCGTCAGCATTAAATATGCTTTTAAATTTGTGTGATAAATTTTCCCAAAAACGCAAAGATAAATTTATTTCTTCCGAGATGTTTGTACTGGCAGCGGTTGAAGATAAAGGCCGTTTAGGTGAATTACTGCGTAAAGCAGGTGGCACACGAAAACAAGTTGAAGAAGCGATTGATGTGATCCGCGGTGGCGAAAAAGTGGATAATCAAGGTGCTGAAGAGCAGCGTGAAGCATTAAGCAAATACACACTCGATCTGACTGAGCGTGCCGAAGTGGGGAAATTAGATCCAGTTATTGGCCGTGATGATGAGATCCGTCGTGCGATCCAAGTATTGCAGCGTCGCACTAAAAACAATCCCGTTTTAATCGGTGAACCAGGGGTGGGTAAAACAGCCATTGCTGAAGGGTTGGCGCAACGTATTGTTAACGGAGAAGTGCCTGAAGGACTGAAAAACAAACGGGTATTATCGTTGGATATGGGCGCGTTAGTTGCTGGCGCTAAATACCGTGGCGAATTTGAAGAACGCTTGAAATCGGTGATCAAAGAGTTGGCGCAAACGGAAGGCCAGACTATCTTGTTCATTGATGAATTACATACCATGATCGGCGCGGGTAAAGGTGACGGTGCGATGGATGCAGGTAATATGCTTAAACCTGCGCTAGCCCGTGGTGAACTGCATTGCATGGGCGCGACTACTTTAGATGAGTACCGTCAATATATTGAAAAAGATGCTGCACTGGAACGTCGTTTCCAAAAAGTTCTAATTGAAGAGCCAAGCGTTGAAGATACCATCGCCATTTTACGCGGGTTAAAATCACGTTATGAATTGCATCACAATGTTGATATTACCGATCCGGCTATTGTCGCGGCGGCAACCTTGTCACACCGTTATATTTCTGACCGTCAATTACCCGATAAAGCCATTGATCTGATTGATGAAGCGGCGTCGTCTATTCGTCTACAAATGGATTCAAAACCAGAAGCGTTAGATAAGCTAGAGCGTCGTATCATTCAGCTCAAGATTGAGCAGCAAGCACTGGAAAAAGAAGATGATGCTGCCAGTATGAAACGCTTATCGACATTGGCAGATGAATTGGCTGACAAACAAGATAAATTTAATGATTTAGATGAAATATGGCGCACCGAAAAAGCAGCACTATCTGGTACCAAACACATTAAATCGGCGTTAGATAAAGCCCGCGTAGAGCTGGATATGGCGCGACGTGCTAGCGATTTAAATAAAATGTCAGAACTGCAATACGGCACGATCCCGATGTTAGAAAAACAGTTGGATCTGGCGGCGCAGGCTGAAATGCAAGATATGACCTTGTTAAAACATAAGGTCGGCGAGGCTGAAATCGCAGATATTCTATCGCGTTGGACTGGTATTCCGGTTAATCGCATGTTGGAAGGCGAAAAAGAAAAATTATTGGCGATGGAAGCTAATTTACACCAACGTGTTATCGGTCAAGAAGAAGCGATTAGTGTTATTTCTAATGCGATCCGTCGTAGTCGTGCTGGTTTAGCCGATCCAAATCGTCCGATGGGTTCGTTCTTATTCATGGGACCAACGGGTGTCGGTAAAACCGAAGTATGTAAAGCCTTGGCTGATTTTATCTTTGATTCTGACCACGCGATGATCCGCATCGATATGTCGGAGTTTATGGAGAAGCATTCAGTGGCTCGTTTAATTGGCGCCCCTCCCGGTTATGTGGGTTACGAAGAAGGGGGTTACCTTACTGAAGCGGTGCGCCGTAAACCGTACTCGGTGATCTTGTTGGATGAAGTTGAAAAAGCCCATCCAGATATTTTTAATATCTTATTGCAGGTATTGGATGACGGCCGCTTAACGGATGGTCAGGGGCGTACAGTTGATTTCCGTAATACCGTGATTATCATGACGTCTAATTTAGGCTCGGATATTATTCAGGAAAAATACGCGACCCACGATCAGGAAGGCATAAAAGCAGCCTTGTTAGAGTTACTTGGCCAAAGCTTCCGTCCTGAATTTATTAACCGCATTGATGACACTGTGGTATTCCATCCATTGGGGCGTAATCACATTGAAAAAATTGCCGCGATCCAATTAAAATCGTTAGAGGCGAGATTAAAACAGTTGGGTTATAGCTTATCGATTACCGCGGGTGCATTGGCTAAATTAGCTGAAGCCGGATTCGATCCTTTATTTGGGGCGCGGCCGCTGAAACGGGTATTGCAAAAACAGGTTGAAAATCGACTGGCCAATGCTATTTTGGCCGGTAGTATCGTTCCGGGTAAAGCTGTGAAAGTAACAGTTGTTGATGATGAGTTATGCGTTAGCCAATAAGCATGGCTTAATCGTGAAAATGTCATTCGATAACTGATTAACGAGTTAATTATGATGAAAGAGTCCTGAGTTTCAGGGCTTTTTTTTGTCTACAGATTAATTGTTAATCATTCACACTATATTATGTGTTTTTATTGAAGTATTCCGTGCTAATATTTATTTGTTCATAGCATTTTATGTTGTGATATATCCACACTAAGTTCGGATGAAGGTAGCAGGAGAGTGGCTTTATAGCCCGCCGAAGAAGTAAATCTTTCAGGCGCTTTATTTCGCAAGAAAAAGCATGGACTGTTACTGGACGAGCCTCTGGAGAGATCCATTAAATTGGACGCCGAAGGAGCAAAGCGACAATGTCGTTGAAACTCTCAGGTACAAAGGACAGAGGATAGGATTATTTTTTTTGCGTACTTTCACGTCTGCTTTTCGCCTCGGCTTATGCTGTGGTTTTTCTGCTCCGTATACCCATCTTGAATAATTACATCCTCCTCAGATTCACATTCTTGAGGAATGATTTTTAATGCACTATTTACAATTAACAGCACTATTCACAGAACTATTCACAGAAATATCAACATCAGCATTATTAGCACCGACACTATCTGTATCAGCATTAGCAGACACGGCCGATTTAACGCAGCAGTCTTCGTCACTGCTATCAACATTACTGCAATCTATCATTAATTTTTTATCACAACCCCTGCAAAATATGCTGCAAAGCATCGATCATTTTATTTGGGGCCCACCATTGTTATTACTCCTGGTCGGCACTGGTATTTATCTGACACTGCGTTTAGGGTTTTTACAAATCACAAAATTACCATTAGCACTAAAATATCTGTTTTCAGGGGATAAAAGCGATGGCGTCCAGAAGAGTCACAAGCAAGGTGACATCAGTAGCTTTGCGGCATTATGCACTGCGCTTTCTGCCACTATCGGTACCGGTAATATTGTCGGTGTTGCCACGGCGATTAAAATGGGTGGACCGGGGGCTTTATTTTGGATGTGGATGGCGGCCTTTTTTGGTATGGCAACCAAATATGCCGAATGTTTATTAGCGGTGAAGTACCGTGTTGTCGATGAAAAAGGTCAAATGGCGGGTGGCCCGATGTATTATCTTGAGCATGGCTTAGGTAATCATTTTTTAGCCAAAGCATTTGCCCTCTTTGGTATTGGCGTCGCTTGTTTTGGTATAGGTACTTTCCCGCAAGTGAATGCGATCACTGAAGCTGTGCAGATCTCGTTTAATGTACCAGTGTGGTTATCTGCTGCGGTACTGACAGTATTAGTGGCAATGGTGACGTTAGGTGGCATTAACTCAATTTCAGCGATTGCCCAGCGCACAGTGCCCTTTATGGCAGTATGTTATGTGTTCGCGTCATTGTTGGTGCTGTTATTTAATATCAGTGCAGTACCTGATGCGATAGCTCTCGTTATCAGCAGTGCGTTCACACCAACAGCGGCAACGGGTGGTTTCTTAGGGGCTACTGTTATGTTAGCTATTCAAAGTGGCGTAGCGCGAGGTGTGTTTTCCAATGAATCGGGTTTAGGTAGCGCGCCAATAGCGGCGGCTGCAGCAAAGACTGATTCTTGTGTCAAACAGGGCTTGATCTCAATGACGGGTACTTTCTTCGATACCATCATTATTTGTACCATGACTGGACTGACGTTAGTGCTAACAGGCGTATGGAGTGGTGATACTTCCGGCGCAGCGATGACCACATTAGCGTTCGAGCAAGGACTATCCCCGTTAATTGGTCAATATGTGATTACCTTAGGGCTAGTGTTCTTTGCTTTCACGACTATCCTCGGTTGGAATTATTATGGCGAACGTTGTGTGCAATATCTGTTTGGCCAAAAAGGCATTAAACCGTACAAGTATGGTTATATTTTATTGGTTGCTGGTGGCGCGTTCTTACATCTGGATCTGATTTGGATCTTGGCTGATATTGTGAATGGTCTAATGGCGATCCCCAACTTAATTGGTTTGATTGGTTTACGTCATGTTGTGATTGAAGAAACACGATTATTCTTTGATAAATTAACCTTGAGTGAGCAAACCGCATAACAGCTATGGCGTTTCGATTGCGTTGCTATTGAGCAGTGATAGGCCGATCTGGCTTATTGCCGCTCAATACATTATCACCGATATAAACTCACGATCAGTAGTATTACGGTGTTACCTCTGTCATTAACCTCATATCATAACTGTCTATCATTCTGCGTAGAACATGAGACTGTTATGAGCCTTTCCCAGCAAGTATTTAAACAATTATCTGATACCGTTAATCAATCTGTCGTTGGCCAAGACGATGTGGTCAAAGCCTTGCTGATTGGTTTATTAACCCGTGGTCATGTACTACTCGAAGGTTTACCTGGTACTGCTAAAACGCGTTCAATTAAAGCACTTGCTGATGCAATGAATGCTGATTTTGGACGTGTGCAATTCACGCCTGATTTATTACCATCTGATGTAACTGGCGCTGAAATTTACCGTGATGTTGAGGGCAAGCACAGCCTTACATTCCAACCTGGTCCTATTTTTAATAATTTGATCCTCGCCGATGAAATTAACCGAGCGCCAGCAAAAGTACAATCTGCATTGCTAGAAGCGATGGCTGAAAACTCAGTTACGTCGGCTGGTGAAACGCGTCAATTGCCGAATTTATTCATGGTGTTAGCGACTCAAAATCCAGTGGAACAAGAGGGGACTTATCCGTTACCTGAAGCGCAAATGGATCGCTTTATGTTGAAAGTGAATGTTGATTATCCCGATGCGAAATCTGAGCTAGCGATTATTGATTTAGTGCGCGAAGAAGAGTTAATGAGCATATCGAGTGATAATCATGTGTTTAAAGATAGCGAACCAAAGGATCAGGCTGGATCTCAGCATCAAGGTATTATCAAAAACAGTCCCTCAATCCCCGAATTGATGATTCGACCTGAACATATTATTGTCGCGCAACAAGAAGTTTCTCGGATCTATATTTCCCCCTTGATAAAAAGCTATGTTGTTAACCTGGTGATGGCAACACGGGGAGTAGGCGATTATAACCATGCTCAATTCCCGCAATGGTTAGCTGTAGGTGCAAGCCCGAGAGCCAGTATTGCCCTTGATCGTGGCGCCCGAGCACATGCGTGGCTAGCGGGACGTGATTATGTCGACCCGGATGATGTACGCGCGATGGTACATTTGGTATTAGGGCATCGTTTAGTACTAAGTTATGCGGCCATTAGCGAGCGAATCACCACCGTTAAGGTAATTGACGAGATCCTTGAACACGTGATGATAGGGTAGTGCTATGGCTTGGAATACATGGTTTTCAACAACGGATAAATCAGACGGTTCGCTGCATGATGATCCGCGTATATACACTGATTTAAATGAGTTATTAAAAATTAAAGCGCAAACAGCTGGTTTTAGTTTTTCTCCCAATCAGGGGCGTTGTAGTATTTTTTCGGGTTTACATGAATCACGCTTACGCGGGCGAGGATTAAATTTTGAAGAGTTACGCCATTATAATAATGGCGATGATGTTAAAAATTTAGATTGGAAAGTCACGTTAAGAACTGGAAAACCACATGTGCGCGCTTACAGTGAGGAAAAAGAGCGGCAGATTTGGCTGTGTGTTGATCAGCGCCAGTCCATGTTTTTTAGTTCACAGCAGACGATGAAATCAGTCGTCGCGGCGAATCTTGCTGCACTATGTCTATGGCGTGTACTTGCTGATGCAGACCGTGTTGGTGGTTACATTTTTAATGATCAGGCGAGCTTCCATTTTAAACCACAGCGCACTAATACATTAGCGCTGCAATTTATTCAGCAATTGCATACTGTTAATCACCAACTACAAGTCGGCCTTGTGGAGGTTGATGTGCCAAGGATACGTTTGACCGATATGTTAGCGACGTTGCAAGCATTGCAGTCAAAGTCAAAAACATTTGTCATTATCAGCGATTGGTATGGATTTGATGAAGAGTGTGCCAATCGGTTACGTGCGCTGCAGCAGCATAATGATGTTATCGCTGTGCATATTAGTGATCCCCTTGAGCAGAGTCTAATAAATATCGATTCACTGATTACCAGTGATGGTCATCATCAATTACAGCTTTCTAATCAACAATTACAGCGTAATAAAAACGCTTTACAGCATGCTTATCAAGCTGCTTTTTTGGCTAAGCAAAATTTATTACAACAAGCTCTGCAATTGTCTACGCTTTCGATAATCGATATTGGTACTGACGGCAGTGAGATTAATCAATTTAAGTCTGCTTTCCATATGAATCATAAAAAGAGTGAGTCGGAATGATGGTAGATGTTGATAATGCAAATTTAGTCGGCGATGCATTCGGTAACTTACTATTACGCGACATGGTACAAATTAATATCCCTGAACAGATCTGTTTTTTGCCTCAAACGTGGGGTTGGCTAGTTGTTGGTTTAGTACTGGTATTATTTATTGGTCGTTATTTACTTTTAGCATGGCAGAAGTATTGGCGTAATCGCTACCGGAAAAAACTACAGTCTAAATTACTGACTTGTGATGTAAGTGACTGTTTACATACACCTCGATTTATTCATCAATTATTACAACAAGCCTGCTTGCAAGCCTACCCAAAACGCTCATTAACGGCTCGTCAATTACAAGGTGCTGCGTTTTTAGTGTTTTTAGATAGCTGTACACAAGACAATACCGAGTTTGATTCCGCGATAGGGGAGTTATGGCAACAAGCGCTGTATTTACCACTAGCGTTAAGTGAGTGGTCTGCTGCACATAATCAGGTATTGATATTATCGGCGCAGCGCTGGCTAAAATTACATATTGATGATGCAGAATTAGGTAGTGAGCTGGGTACTGAAATAGGAGGAAATGAGCATGTTCGCAACAAGCGTGATTGAGTTCAGTTATCCGTGGTTATTTTTATTGTTGCCATTACCTTGGTTTGTTCAACGATTTTCGCCAGCCTATAAAATAAAACAGTCAGCGTTGCAGGTGCCGTTTTTTAGTCAGCTCGTGAGTTTATCTGGAGAGCAGCCTAATACAGGGGCGGTGAAGCTAGAACCTAAAATATGGCAACGTATCGCATTATCGCTGGTGTGGTTATTGCTGGTTGTTGCGATGGCAAAACCGATGTGGCTGGGTGAACCACAAATACGTTCACAGTTTGGCCGTGATTTGATGGTGGTCGTCGATTTATCTGGTTCGATGGATAGCCGAGATTTTAGTGTTCCTGGTAGCGACAGTATTTCACGTTTAACGGCGGTAAAAAATGTATTGGCTGAATTTTCACAGCAACGTAGTGGTGATCGTTTAGGATTAATTTTGTTTGGTGATGCCGCGTATTTACAAGCGCCATTTACCGCCGATCATCAAGCGTGGCTCGGTTTGTTAAATGAGTCGGAAGTAGCTATGGCTGGTCAAAGTACTCACCTTGGTGATGCATTAGGCTTAGCGATAAAAGTCATGACCGATGAATCGATAACATCAGCTCTCCCTCAAGAAAATACCAGTAACAGTGTCAGCCTTGCTGTAAATAAGAGTACTGCAGCTAAGCCTATCGTAGAGAAACAAAAAGTAGTGATTGTATTAACCGATGGTAATGATACCGATAGTTTGGTTCCGCCGTTAGAGGCGGCAAAAATAGCAGCGAGTCGTGGTATTAAAATCCACATGATTGCTATTGGCGATCCTCGTACCTTTGGTGAACAAGCACTCGATATGGCCGTGATTGATGGTGTTGCAGACATCACTGGCGGACAAGCTTTTCAGGCCATATCTTCTGTCGAGCTAAATCGAGTTTATGCTGAGATAAGCACGCTAGAGCCGAGTCAGTTTGCGAGTTTTAGCTATCGACCTAAAGTAAGTGTTCACTATGCTCCTATCGCTTTAGCAATTAGCCTGTATTTTATTCTTTATAGCTTAGTGATATGGCGCAGTTACTATCTTAGCAAGCAACAATCTAAACGTGGTTTGTTGCTGAATAAGCGAGGAGAAGGCTAATGTATTTTTCCATGATATGGCAAAACTTTCACTTTATAAGGCCGTTATGGTTACTGGCCTTCGTGCCATTTATTTTATTTTTTGTGATGAATTTTAGACAAAAAAAAATGCAGGCATCGGTGATTAAAGATTTTCCACCACATTTATTAGCGGCATTAACCGTTGGTGAGCAAGGTTGGAAAAAATTATTACCGTTAAAATTATGGGGCTTGCTGGTGGTGCTGGCAATTATCATTGCGGCTGGACCGAGTTGGTTACGTCAAGCATCCCCTTTTGGTGAGGATACAGCACCGTTGGTGATTGTTTTAGATGTATCTGAGTCTATGCAGCAACAAGACATTCAACCGAGTCGACTTGTGCGAGCAAAACAAAAAATCAGTGATCTATTGGCTCTACGTGAGGGAGGCAGTACTGCGCTGGTGGTCTACGCAGGGAGTGCACATACCGCAATGTCATTAACACGCGACAATGATGTTTTTACGCCATTATTGCAAGCTGTATCGCCTAAGATTATGCCACGACAAGGTAAGTTTGCTGAATATAGTTTAGCGAATATAGATACGCTGTTAGCTGCAGAACGTAGTAAAGGTAATCCGAGTTCTGTGTTACTGATTACTGATGGGTTAGGCAGTGAGACAAAAGCACGCTTTGTTGATTATTTTAATGCCTCTATTAACAATAATTACAATATAAGTGCCAATACAAATACCACTAATGCGAATTCCAGTTTAAATTCAAAGCAAAGCCCGCCCTTGTTACTAGTCTTAGGTGTTGGGAATAATGAACAAGCTGTATCAGTCCCTTTTGAGGCTGATGCATTAAAATCGTTAGCAAAAAGTGCAAGTGGTTACTACCATGCTATATCTACTGATAATAGCGATGTTGAATGGATACAAGATAATATCCAGCAATTTATGTTACTGAGTAATGACAACGCCCAACCTTGGGCTGATATGGGCTACAACTTAGTGTTTTTATTAGCGCTATTATTTTTGCTGTGGTTCCGTCGTGGCTGGACTATTAATTGGAGCCTGCAGTCGGTATTACTGTTGTTTGTTTTAACTTATTTTCCAGCACCTTCAGCATTTGCTAACACTGCCATCTCAAATACGACACCTGAAAATCCAGTCAAAGAAGATCTGCAACCACGATGGCGTTTTGCTGATTTATGGATGACTGCAGATCAGCAAGGACAATATTATTTTAACCGAGAGGATTATGCACAAGCAGCTGTGCGTTTTGATGATCCGATGTGGAAAGCTTCGGCCTATTATTTTGCCGAAGAATTTGACCTTGCTCGTCGCTACTTTATGCGCGTAGATAACCCTATCGCACAATTTGGAGCCGCCAATGCTTTGGCACAATCACGTGAGTATATCGCGGCTCGAAATTTGTTTAAGCAGATAGTAAAAGAAAATCCAGACTATCTGCAGGCTGCACATAATCTAGTGATCGTACAAAAAATTATTGATGATATTAATCGCATGAGTGAAAGCCAAACAAATAACGAAAATGAAGCATCAAAAGAATTAGGTGACCAGCCACAAACAAGCGATGGTGCCGAGAAAGTGGTGAGAAAAGAACAGCTCATTAAGGAAAGTTATAACGCCGAACAACTATTGCAAGATGACGCACTTAATCAAGCATGGATGAAGCGTGTCCAAGGCGACCCCGAACGTTTTCTCATGACTAAGTTTTCTCAACAGTTACAAACGCAAGGGAGACTATGATGCGATTTATTTATACGGTTATTTGTTGCTTGGTTTTGCAGTTGGGTATGGTTCATGTTGTTCAAGCGATGACAGTGCAAGATTTGTTACAGCAAAATAAATTACAAATTAAGGCATGGATCGAACCTTCGTCAGAAAATCTTGATGGCACTCTTAAATCTCTTGATATTATTGGCTCTGAGTTTGCCCCTCGCCAGCAAGTTGATTTATATATTCAGGTTAAAACTGACCGTTGGTTTGCGGCAGGGACGTACATCAGTCCCTTTAGTGTCGATAATAGCTTAGTGTTGCAACGTAATAAATTAGCGAATAATTATGCTCAACGTGAAAAAGGTATCACTTGGTCAATACAAGAGTGGCAGTTAACACTTTACCCGCAACTGAGTGGCGAATATATCGTGCCTGCTATTCCTGTGAGTGTGAGTATTGCTAGTGCGCCGGGAGAAAAAGTAACCGGGCATATTCTCACTACGCCGTTGAGCTTTAATGTGGCTTTACCTGATGCTCGGTTAAGCGAAGATGTAAATTGGGTTGCAGCCCCGGAGTTGACGTTTAGCCAAGAGTGGAATATTGAAGTTAATAGTGAATTAAAAGTCGGGGACGCGATCACGCGAACTGTGACGATAGCGGGCAGAGATACTAGTATTATGTTGCTACCTGACTTTACCCCTTTTCAATCTGATCGTGTGCAATCTTATCGTGATAAAGATAATGCGCAAGATAGTCAGAACCGCGATGGTTTTTACGCCAGTAAAACCATTATCCACACTTATATTATTCAGAAAAATGGCCAATTGGATTTACCCGCCTTAAGTCTGTTGTGGTGGAATACTGAAACGCAAACTCTACAGCCTTTAACTGTGTCTGGCGGGCAATGGTCGGTACAGCATACACCTGCTAGTTTTGTCCGTGCTTATCGGATTTGGATATTAAGTTGTCTTATTATAGGGGGACTGGTTATTTATACAGCCTACCGTTTATGGCAACAATATCAGCATGCCAAACTGCCTTATTGGTTGATGTTTATCGTTAACGTTTATCGTCAACAATGGCCGTTGTGCACGCGTGATTTATACAATCAGCATTATAAATACAGTGGCAATACGCAATTACGCCAGCCTGGATCTCGAGGATCTTATCGTGCTGATCCAGCGTTTAAACCACAAGGTTCACAACCAAATAGCGGTAGTTCGGAAGGCAACTGTAAAGGTCATCATGAAGGTGATAGCACTGGCCAGCTCATTGCTGCGTGGTCTGAATGGCAATATGGCGCGAGATCGAGATGGCAGTCACATTCTATCAAACAACAGAGGCTGTTTTTAGCCTTGTGGCTAGCGATACGTAAAAAGTAATGATAATGTTATCAGTGTGATTATCATTTCAATTTATTAAGTTGTTGTTTATTAATCATTTAAATTTCCGCCTGTTTACCTGTAATTTAATTACGTAATTTAACAACCACACTTGTAATTAAATTACATTTTGTTTTGGTTATGAAAATATACAAAAAAACCAGCAGATAAGTGCTGGTTTTTTTATACGTGAATCAATTTTAGTGCTTCGCATAACGATGCTGGGGATTAGTCCATCAAGCCGTGATTAATCGCGTATTGGATCAACTCAGCACTGGTTTTAGCACTGATCAATTTCATCATGGAGTACTTATGAAACTCGACGGTTCGTGGCGAAATAAATAATTCATCAGCAACTTGGCGTGCCGATTTACCTTGTGCTAATAATCGTAAAACGCTGATTTGACGAGAGGATAATTGAGGCTTTTCAGTGTTCACTGTTACTGAGGTTGAAAGATAAGTCTCGCCTTTTAATACTTGGTTTACCGCTTCAACTAAGCTTTCGCTCGCTTCATGTTTTAATACGTAGCCTTGCGCGCCTGCGGCTATCGCACTTTCGGCATATTCTTGCTCTTCATGCATAGTGAGACAAATTATCTTTACGGTTTTATTGATACGCTTTAATGCGGCTATCGCGGCAATGCCAGTCATGTCTGGCATGCTGATATCGGTGATAACTAAATCAGGTTCATGTTGCTTAACGAGCTCCACTAACTCTATGCCATTTTTGGCAATAGCGAGAATGCGATGCTCAGGTTGTAAAATACTGGCGATGCCTTGTGCCACGATTAAATGGTCATCGGCTAAAACTATATTACTCATAATATTCCTTTATAGCAGGGATCATTATATCGACGATAAAACCGCCATCTCCAGGAGAGTTGAATACTGCAGTGCCATTAAATAGCTGCGCACGCTCCCGAATACTAATTAATCCAATACTCCCGTTATTTTGATTTAAATTTAAATCGCAGCCAATGCCATCATCAATAATTTGAAAGTGCAGGTCGGTATCGCTGTATTGCAGGGACACAAACACTGCTGATGCTTGAGCATGCTTGGCGACGTTGTTGAGTGTTTCTTGTAAAATTCGGTATAGATTTAAGGACAGTTCTTTATTTAACGCTGGGAGCGGATCAAATAGCGTTTGAATATCAATATCTTTAATGGTTGATAGACGTCTGCACTCTGATTTTAATGCCGTTAACAACCCTAGATCTTCTAAAATAGCGGGGTGTAAAGAGCGTGATAGCGCTTGCATGTCTTTCGCCAACCCTTGGATCTCGTTGTGGAGAATATTAGCGGATTGTTTTTCACTGTCGGTAATTAAGGTATTGGATAATCGCGATGCTTTAATGGTGAGTAGTGCCATCCGCTGTGAAAAATTGTCATGTAGCTCGCGGG
Organism: Moritella sp. F3; assembly: GCF_015082335.1. NCBI lineage: Bacteria > Pseudomonadati > Pseudomonadota > Gammaproteobacteria > Alteromonadales > Moritellaceae > Moritella > Moritella sp. F3. The sequence goes on from NZ_BLRL01000010.1 coordinate 164,555, forward strand.
ATAACATGCGACGTTCATTCTCTTGGTTATCCATCAAATGGCGCGATAATAGTTCGAGTTGTTGATTTTTATGTTGTAGCTTTTCCCAATAGGCATAACGTTCATAGGTTGACGCTAGGATCTGGCCAAAACTACGTATCCTAGAGATATAATCTTTATCCCAGTGTATTGGTTCTAGATAACGGCTTGCTGTGATGCCACCCCAAATACGACCTTTAACGCGAAAGGGCACAACAACGTGCGCAATTATCCCCTGCATTTCTTTGATTAGCAGCTCATCATGTTGGATAATATCGGCCATATTACCCTCGGCAATAATTATTTCCCCTTTACTGATTTGTGCTAAGTAAGGTGAGTAGAGTCCATGAGCCGGTAAAGAAACTGGTTTATAACCCGGAGCAGCCACTGCGAGTGCTCCTTCAAAACGATTGTCTGGTGTTAAGCGTACTAACGACATGCGTTGTGTTTGAATGTATGGCATAAAAGCGCTGAGTGCAAACTCAATCGCATTGGCTAAATCTGCGGTATCGTTTTCTAATAACCAATTTGACATTTCAATGGTAAATTGCTCAATGCTTAAGTCTGCTTTGTCAATTATTGGTGGTTCACGCATGTTATTGCCCTCATTGAATGTTAGCTATTTGCAATTGGCTGAATTAGATAAATATATTATTAGCCTGATATCTGTGATTTAGCTATCAATAAATGTGAAATATGCCGATATCTAGCAATTCTACGAGTACCTTTTACTTACCCTGCGCGAATATAATCTACCTCGAAATATTTTCTTTGCTACGACCATTTATACGCAAAGATAATTTGTTCCTGATCGTCTGATTCGGGAATCATTAATCGAGGAATAAACCTGTGAGTTTAATATCTATGCCTTTTGTAGGCACTGGCTTTGACACTGGATTACATATTGTTGCTGCTGTTGTTCTTATTGCAACGGTCGCTGCTGCAGGGATTGGCTTTTGGAAGTTCCACGAGGTGCCGATTCAACAGGCTCATAAGAATAGCCATCAACAATTGACACTGATAACCACATTAACTTGGATTGGCTTTATTTGGCATTGGGTATGGGTATTAGCAGTCATCGTTGCGTTTGTAGATGCAGAGCAAGCCATTGCTAAAGTGCGTGATATTTGGAAGTCAGAGGAGAATAAATCATGTTAGAAGGTTTAGCTGTCTGGGCATTACTGATCTATTTATTACGCTTAATTGGTATGCCATGGAATCTGTATTCTAAAGCTTTTGCTTATATTGGTGGTTCTGCGTGGTTATTATTCGTCTGGGTAGGCTTAATTACCTATACTCCAATGGACTTATCGGGTGGTTCGTTAGTGCAGTCCCCGCATATTCAATTACGTCCAGGTTCAACGCAGGTAACTGGTAATATTAAAGCGATTCATGTAAAGCCTAATCAACAGGTGACTAAAGGCCAGCTTATCTATGAACTTGAAGATCAGGTTTATCAGATTGCATTAAATAAAGCCGCGGCGCAGGTGCAGAGCGCTGAAGTTGCTTTATCATCATCACTTGATGACGTACGTATTAATGAATCTAAATATGCAATTGCCAATAAAGAGATTAAAATTAACCTCGATGAGCAAGTTGAAATCGAAGCAGACCTTAATTGGAAAAGCACGACATTACAGCGCTATATTGATCAGAATAAAGTCGCTGCGTTTACCATTACAGAAAGTAAGTTAGATGAGCAAAAAACGGCAGTGCAAGTTGCTAGCGCCAAATTAACGGTATTACGTTCACAAGCAGAAAAATTGATATTAAATGCGCAGCAAGCGCAGCTTAATACGCTCAAGTCCGGCCATGCCGTAAATAGCCGTAAAGCGGATGTCGCAAATCAAACGGAAGTGTATGCACAAGCGCAGTGGAATTTAGATAATACCCGTGTTTATGCGCCGGCAGATGGTTACTTAACTAATTTTATTATTCGGGAAGGTCAATACATAGGTGCGTTGCCGCGTATTCAAATGTATACCAATGAAAAATATGTGTTAATGCGTGTTAATCATCAAGCTATTCGTAATATAAAAGTGGGCCAAGGGGCTGAGTTTTCCTCCGCTGTTTATCCTGGTCATATTTTTGCTGCCGAAGTGGAAGGGATCATAGAAGCAACTGGTGAAGCACAAGGTTCATTACTGGCAAAAGAGACTCCTGTTCGCGCGACCACAGGGCAGAACGTAATGAATAAACATCATTTTGTACGTTTAAAGCTAATTGAAACTGAGGATTATGACATCCCAGTTGGCGCCGTGGGTCTCGCTTGGATCAGTGGTGCTAAGCCGATTGCATTCCTCGGCTTCCTTGATGTGATCCGTGGTATTATTATCCGCATGAAATCACAAATATACTACTTCTATTCGATGTAACATTTGATGCCATAATCAGAGGGTCGTCTTTATCTGAATAACGATTTAAACCGTGTGCCTTTGGTATGCGGTTTTTTTGTTTGTGGGTATTCACAGTGTCTACATGGTTTTACGATAAGGGACTGCTGTGAATAGGGTCTATATCAAACTTGCTATTAGTTTTACTTATTACTGGGAAAATTACGAGTCGTTATCACTTTCGTAAAATTAGACAATTACCTCATTATAAATATTGAGGTTATTTTGATGAATACAGCGATTAAATCAATAGTGCTATGTTGTGCTTTTCTTCCTTTGCAAGCCATTGCTGCCGATACAGATATATCAGCTACTGAAGTGTCATCGTGGGATTTTAATGTCGAGTTGTACGGTCAATTAACGAATATTGACGGTTCGACGCAGCTAGGATCTTTTGATAAGCCACTTAATTTAAGTACTAACGATATTTTTTCGAAATTAAAAATGGGCGGTATGGTGCACACTGAAGGTCTGCATAACAGTGGTTGGGGTTACTCCTTTGATTATGCCTTTATGAACTTAGATGCATCACCGACAAATGGTTTATTACATCAAGGTGTATTTGAGGCCAAGGGCTTTAAGCGTTATGAGTATGATTTTGGCACCATAGATTACATGGCTGGTATTCGCTGGTGGGATATAACCCTTGATACTGATACAAATATTGTGAATCCAAGTGTTGACTGGGTCGATTATGTTGTTGGTGTTCGCTATCGTAAAGTACTTGCCAAAGATTGGATATTTGAAACTTTAGTTGATGCAGGCGCTGGGACGGATACCAAGTTTACTGGACAGGTGAATACCGGTGTTCGTTATGCGATTAACGAGTGGTCAGAACTGCATTTAGCCTATAAAGCAGTGTGGGTTGATTACGATAATGGTAATGAGCCAGGCTTTAGTGGTGACGGTATTCATTATGGCTATGATACGGTGACGCATGGCGTGGTAATGGGCTGGAATATTAAATTTTAGTCATGTCTAAGTGATTCAAAGTAAGGCCTTTAGACTGCAAATTTATGATCTGCTCATAATAAATGAAAAAGTAATACTTAAATGTTAAAACTGAGAGCCAGATGTTGATAATGATTGGGCTCAGTGATTCACGTTAACCTATACTCAATTGGTGGGATCATTGGAGATGGACTTAAGTATGTATAAAGATGTAATTAAATTTTGGTTTGAAGAGATTAATCCAGCTAAGTGGTGGGTTAAAGATGTTGCATTTGATCAAACTATTTTGGCTCGTTTTAGCGAATTGCATCAACGTGCTATTGCGGGGGAATTATTTCATTGGCGCCGTAGTGCCGAAGGAAGATTAGCTGAAATTATCATTTTGGATCAGTTTTCTCGAAATATGTTCCGTGATACGCCAAGAGCATTTTCTGCCGATAATATGGCCTTAGTACTTGCCCAAGAAGCGGTTGCTTGCGGTGCTGATAGAGAACTTTCGCAGTTGCAATGCAGTTTTTTGTATATGCCTTTTATGCATAGCGAATCAGCTGTCATTCATCAACAAGCGGTATTTCTATATAAAGGTAATGATATTCAGTCGAACCTTGATTTTGAATTAAAGCACCAAGTGATTATTGACCGCTTTGGTCGTTATCCACACCGTAATACCATTCTAGGGCGAGAGTCGACAGCCGCTGAACTCGACTTTCTTGCAACACCTGGTTCAAGTTTCTAACGTTTAACTTATTGTATTTAAATTATAATGTGAGCCTTTGTTTAGGAAAAAATAGTTAATATTTTCTGCACTTGTGTCGAGACCTGTTGTTGCGCAGATTGAGTTTTATGACGAGTCTCTTCACTGTGGCTTTGTAGTGCAGTCATCTGCGTATTCACCGTACTAATATGGCTGACTTGCTGGCGGGTATTTTGACTACTATTCGCGGCATTTTGTTGTGATTGCTCTGACTGTTGGATAACCGCGTTTATCTCTGCATGCATTTCTTGTGCATTTGTTAACTGCTGGTGGCAACGTTTTGCAATATGATCAATTTCATCTTCGAGTGATTGACTGGAGTGATGTAATTGACCAAGAAAATTACTAATTTGTTCTAGCGCTTGCTGAGTTTGTTTCGATAAGTTGCGTACTTCATCGGCGACGACGGCAAATCCACGTCCTTTCTCACCTGCTCGTGCAGCTTCAATGGCGGCATTGAGGGCTAATAAGTTGGTTTGATCGGCGATCCGATGAATCGATGTCACGATCGTCTCAACATTTTCCATATTTGTATTTAATGTTTTGATGGCTTTTAAGCTGGCACTACCCGCTTGCTTGGTTTGTTCGGTCGCTAAGCTAAAATCGGTGATCTGACTGGCGGCTTTATACATTTGCTGATTCGTCTGTTGTGTCAGGTTATGCACAGACTGGGTATCCGCATCGACTTTTTGCGCGAGCGAATTAATTTCTGATACGCCAATAGAGATATCACTAATGGCAGAGCTACTCGCTTGCGTATATTGACTGATGGATTGAAAATCATCTTGCAGTAAATTTAACGCTTGGGTTACTTGCTCTATTTGAGTTAGTTTGGTGAGTTTCTCTTGATTGATATTATCGAGTAATTGGTTGAAATGGAGGGCAATTAAACCTATCTCACTATTATTGTCAGCAAAGGTTAGGCGTTCTCGGGTATTGCTTTCTACTAAAGAGGCGAGGGCTTTATCTAATGTGATGAGTGGTTTTACAACCCAATATTTTTCTGCATAAAACAAACCGATACCAAATAGAATTAAGCTCAGTGCGATAATTGCCAGGTATAGATAGGTATTTTGGCGTTGGCCATTAGCATAATCATTGACTGGTTTTTCTAATGCCAAAATAGCCGATTGGATATTATTGATCGCAGCTAATACAAGCTGTTGGTTATTTGTTTGTTCTGAAATCACTGTTTTGGTATTTAATAATTCTTTTGGATAACGATTGATAAGGCTTTGCAGCTCGTTAGTGATATCCACTATAAATAAGGTTTCTTCACCTTCCTCGTCATCAAGAAAGTTGTCGTCTTCAATTACTTGATCATTACTAGAGTCATAACGGCCAAATTGCGATAGTTCATTAATAAGCGCTGCACTTTCTTCTACTACTAACAGAAGCTCTTGCCATTGTGATGCTTGCAACTGATTAAAGTAACGTTGACGCTGATTGGTTAAATGCGCAAGACTCGCTTGAATATCACTAATAAGGATTAAATCTTGTTGGCGTAATGGCATGTCATGTTGTAATAACTGGCGCTTTAATAGTGATAAGTTATCAGTTAATTCTTTTTCGTTGAAATTTAGTAGCTGGAAGTGGTCTGAAGCAAATTTACCCGATGAGCGTAATGGACCTTCTACTAACGTTGCAAATTGATTGAGCTGCTTGTGTAGCGCTGTCGTATTAATCGCACGGGCCAGTTGATCGAGTGAACCAATCAATTGACCTATAAGTTGCTCTGATTGCTGTAAATCAGCTGCATTCCCTTGTTGTAGATAATCAGAGATGGAATGATTGAGTTTAATGGTGACTTGTTCTTTCATTTTAGCAAACATCGAATTTTGCAGGTCAAGACGATTGAGCTGCTGGTGGCTACCATAAAGGGTATAGGTCATTAAGAGTGAAAGGCAGATTAAAGTAAGGGAGCTGATTCGAGAAAAGGTTGTGATACGCAATGTCATAATCCTAATTAAGCTTAACTATTAATGCACTGCAGTGTAAGAGCGTAAGATGACAATTATATGACTGCTGCGTTAAATTAGGCGCTGTTTCTTCATCTTTGGAGTAATAAGGTAAGTTAACGGGTGTATTTATCATTATATAGCGCCTAGATTGGTGATTCACGGGCATTGTTTTCTAACATGACGGTTGTTAGCACCATTTAAAACGAGAGGAATGTCTTTTAAAGTTACGTTTTGAGTGTTTTTTAGTCGAATTGAATGAAACTGTCATAAAGTTCAGATAAACACTTGCCAATGAAATCAGTTTCTCTATAATCGCTCCCACTGACACGGCGACAGCCGTTCAGTATGCTCTTTAACAATTTATTCAAGCAATCTGTGTGAGCACTTGCAGAGATATAATGACCAAATATTATATCAATGTAATTGTGAACATTAAATTAAATCGAAAGATTTGGTTTTATAAACAACAAACCTCGGTTTGTTGTTGAAGTACAGAATTCATTGAGCCGACTTGACTGCTTAGGCAGTCAGTCAAAAAAACTTTTAATTGAAGAGTTTGATCATGGCTCAGATTGAACGCTGGCGGTAGGCTTAACACATGCAAGTCGAGC